>JASKKT010000061.1 GCA_030154025.1 Methanolobus sp. | reverse complement strand
GCATTGTACACCATCACATCCGCTATCCTGTCACCTTCCTGTTTCTGCAGCAGGTAGGTGGCCTTGCCTTCAAGCACCTGGTAGACTTCGGTGTAGGACAGCTCGCTCCCCGGAACGTGAGGATGATAATGACCCGCGGTCTTGACATATTCCCTGCCCAGCATTCTGGGGGGTATCACAGTGATATCATAACTAAGGCGGTGCTTGCTGATGAGCTCCTGCTCGGAGCTGTTCCTGTACAGTTTCCTGTACATATAGTAAAGCTCCATGTTCTCCGCAGACCGGAGCCATTCCCTGTCAAAGAGGACCTCGTCCATATCAAAAAGCATCCTTATATCAGGAGACCTGATATTGCCGTGAAAATCAAGTTCATTTCCCATAATTAATTCTCCCTTTAAACAAAAACCGGTTAACTCTCAAACTTCCTGAAGGAAAGTAGGAGCCCAATATATTTTAATTTTGGGTACTTTAAGCATTTGCCCCAAGGTGCTCACGGATACGCTCTGCGGTTTTCATGTTTATCCCCTTGACCTCTGCCAAGGCTTCCACCGATGCCGACCTTATGTTATCCACAGAGCCGAAATGTTCGAGGAGAAGTTTCTTCTTGCCGGGGCCTATACCCGGTACCGCGTCAAGCTCGGAATGGGTAAGGGTTGCAGATCTCCTGCGGCGATGGGACGTCACAGCAAAACGGTGAGCCTCATCCCTTACATGCATCAGCAGCTTCAATGCAGGAGATGCCTTAGGAAGTATGATGACTTCCCCGGGTCCTTTCTTGGGTGTGATTATATGCTCGAAGCGCTTTGCAAGACCGATCAGCGGAATATCAAGCCCCAGGGCGTCCAGCGAGGATTTTGCCGCCCCTACCTGGCCCGGGCCCCCGTCTATGAGTATCAGGTCCGGCATAGGCATGTTCTCCCTCATGAGACGGGAGTACCTGCGGGTGACTACTTCGGCCATCATGGCAAAATCATCTATACCCTCCACGGTCCTGATATTGTGCTGTCTGTACTTGCTGTTGGAGGGAAGCCCGTTCTCGAAGACAACCATGGACCCGACAGCATTGGTTCCCGATATATTGGATATGTCAAAACCCTCTATGCGCTGTGGCACCTTTTCAAGGGACAGGACCTCCTGCAACTGTGTGAGCGCAAGCTGCGCTGCTTCGGCCGGGCCCTTGTGCAGCTCAGCCACCCGCATGGCCATCTCTGCATTGCGGACAGCCATATCCAGCATCTTCCTCTTATCACCTTTCTGGGGTACGTGCAGTTTTACATCCCTTCCGGACCTGCCGCTGAGCCAGGTCATGATAAGCTCCTTTTCAGGCACTTCGTATTGCACAAGTATCTCAGGAGGGATGGGTGAATCCTGATAGTACTGCTTGATGAATGTCGCAAGAGCCTCCGGAATCTCCTTTGGGCCTTCGGCTCCCACAAGGGAGAAGTCCGCCTTGCCCACCATGCTTCCATGCCTTACGTAGAAGATCTGGAGGAAGACCACGGTCTCGTCTGATACCGCTGCAATGACATCCCTGTCGTCGGTGCCCGAGGTTGCTATCTGCTGCTGGGTGAGGCACCTTATCCCCTCGATCTGGTCGCGGACCTGCGCCGCAGACTCATAGTCCTGCTGCGCTGCAAGGAGATGCATCTTCCCCTCAAGCTGTTTCAGGAGGCCGGAGGTGTCACCTTTCAGGAAGCGCACTGCCTCCATGACCCTTTCCCTGTACTCACTCTCCTCCGGTGCACCCCTGCAGGGGGCAGTGCAGAGCTTTATATGATAATTAAGGCAGGGTCTTGTCTTGCCTGCAACGATGGGCTTCCGGCATTTGCGGAGCTGGAACAGGCCTGTTATGAGTTCCACAATACTGCGTATGGCCCGCGAGTTAGTGTAGGGGCCAAAATAGAGGGCGTTATCCATCAGTCTCCTGCGGGTGAGGAAGATACGCGGGAACCTCTCATTGACAGTGACCTTGACATATGGATAGCGCTTATCGTCCTTCAGCCGCACGTTGTAGCGGGGCCTGTACTTCTTAATGAGATTGGCCTCGAGTACGAGGGCATCGATCTCGGTATCTGTAAGGATCACCTCGATGTCCTCTATCTGCCTTACAAGTACTTTCGTCTTGGGAGTATGGCCCGCTGAAGCCTGGAAATAAGAGCGCACCCTGCGGGAGAGCGATATTGCCTTGCCCACATATATGACGTCACCTGATACGTCTTTCATCAGGTAAACGCCCGGAGAGTCAGGGATCTTGCTTAAGTCAGGAACCATATCATCTGCAGTCTGCGAACTTATTGTCTATGAACCTTGGAAGGGTCATGTTCATTATAGTTTCCAGGTTAACTATATCAGCACGGTTATACTCAAGGAGCAGTTCAAGGGCTTCCTGGTCGCCTCTCTCGTACTGGTGCCACAGGCGCACCGCATCAAAGCCGGTGATGCCGGCAACATCCTCACTCCTGGTGATACCCAGTTCCACTTCTATCTTCTTGAGTCCACCTGAAAGACAGATACGCCTCAGGGGATACATAAGGTCTGCATGGAGCTTGTCCAGGTCAAGCTGCGGGAACTCACGCTTGATGAAGGGAAGGTCGAACCTTGCACCGTTGAAAGTGACAAGGTAATCATATTTCTCGAACTCTTCCACGATGTCGTCCAGGTCAATGCCCCTGACGAAGGTCCTGGCTTCCCTGCCATCATATATGCCGACCACCGTTATGTGGGAATGGCCGGGGGAAAGGCCTGTGGTCTCTATGTCAACATAAGCAACCCTGTCACTGAACTCGGGAAAAGCACGCCAGTGCTCTGCCCGGGGAAGCGACCTGGCAAAGAACCCGTAGTCCTGGGACTGCAGCCGTTCCCGGGACTCCTCTATACCCGGGACAATAAGCTCTATCTTGGAGCGGGAGAGGGGAAGATCATCCTTGTTGCCCATGAAATCGTCCCAGGTCCGAATTCCGCTGGCCCATATCTTTTTCTCCACCGTGGCGCCGACCCGGGGAATATGGATGTATGTACTGGTAAGCATTTGTTTCACTTAACCTGTTATGCCTGATATATCATAAATCATAAGGTTCCACCGGGAAATTTACAAATACACCATTTCTTATATAATGCACCCCGGCCACGGATAAAGGTTTAAGGTTCTGACACAATAAGTTAAACAGTGATATTTATGAAAGTCTCAATAATAGGAGCGGGGAACGTGGGAGCTACCACTGCGCAGCGTCTTGCTGAGCTTGATATTGCGGATGTTGTGATGCTGGATGTCGTGGAGGGTCTGCCTCAGGGAAAAGCACTGGACATCGCCCAGGCAGCGCCGGTCATGGGATACAGTGTGGATGTCACGGGCACTAACGATTACAGGGACATCACCGATTCTGATATTGTTATTGTTACTGCGGGCATTGCCCGCAAGCCCGGCATGGACAGGGACGACCTGCTTGCTATTAACATCAAGATCATCAGGGATGTATGCCGCAATATCCAGGAATACGCACCCGGATCCATTGTAATGACAGTCACGAACCCACTTGATGTTACAACCTATGCTGCTGTCAAGTACATGCAGCAGGAAAGAGGCAGGGTCTTTGGTATGAGCGGGTTGCTGGACTCCAGCAGGTTTGCGACCTTCATCGCAAAGGAGATCGGATGCAACGTTAAGGATGTCGATGCAATGGTCCTCGGAGGCCATGGAGATTCCATGGTGCCTCTGCCCGAATACACGACCATCTCAGGAATACCGCTGCCCCAGTTGCTTGACCGGGAAACTATCGACCGGCTTGTGGAGAGGACGGTGAATGCCGGAGCGGAGATCGTAGGCCACCTGAAGACCGGAAGCGCATTCTATGCACCCTCCGCAGCTGTTGCAATGATGACCGAAGCTATCCTGAAGGATACAAAAAGAATAGTGCCGGCATCTGTATATCTGGATGGCGAGTATGGCCTGAAGGATCTATGCCTGGGCGTCCCTGTCAGGATAGGAAAAGGCGGAGCTGAAAAGGTCATAGAGCTTGAACTTACCGCGGAGCAGGAGCAGGCACTGAAGAGATCTGCCGATGATGTGCGTCAGGGAATCTCAAAGATATAAAGGTGTCATGCTGGCCGGTGCTAACAGAAATAAGTAAGGCCCCGGCACTTACATACAAATATTGATATATAAGTAAAATATAAGTAAGAAGGGATACCATGCGTGCAGACATAACTTCACTCTTCGGGCTGAACATTTACACCGATACAGGCACATATGTCGGCAAGGTTGCCGATCTTGTGCTGGACGTTGATGAGAGGACAGTAAAAGGGATAGCCATTACGTCCATTAACCGCGACCTGTTCGATGTCACTTCAAAAGGCGTTATAATACCCTACAGATGGGTGGTCACAACAGGCGATATCGTCCTTATCAGGAACATCGTGAACAGGTTCAGAAAGCCGGCCAAGCAAGAACCTGAAGAATGACCGGTCTATGAAAAGGCGAGAGATCTATTCAGATCTTTACTGCGTACCGCCTGTGATTGTGCGTATTGACGGCCGCAATTTCAAGCATGTGCTGTCGCGCATGGGATTTGAGAGACCATATGACCCTAAGTTCGCATCTGCCATGGCGGATGCGGTCGAACTATTTTTCAGGCATAGTGGCCTGAGCCCCGTGTTTGCTTATACCTTTTCGGACGAGATCAGCTTCTACTTCGATAATGTCGCCTTCGATGGCAGGGTCGAGAAGCTTGATTCCGTGATACCGTCCTATATCAGCAGCGCACTTACCATGCTGCTGGAGCCTGAAGAGCCTCTTTCATTTGATTCCAGGATCATACCGGTACATGGACATCACATCGAGGAATACCTGGTGTGGAGGCAGGCTGAAGCATGGCGTAACTGCATCAACTCCCATGCCTATTATGCACTGCTTAGCGAGGGCATGGAAGAAAGGGAGGCTGCATCATCCCTCAGGAACAAAGGAGCGGAGCAGATGCACGAACTGCTCTTCCAGCGGGGGATTAATATCGCAGCTGTGCCTGCATGGCAGAGACGCGGGATCATGGTGCTCAGGGAAAACTACCAGATAGAAGGCTTTAATCCCTGCCTGGAGGAAAGGACACTGGCCACTCGCAGCAGGGTCAGGCAGGAATGGGAGCTGCCCCTGTTCAGATCTCCCGAAGGAGCTGCTTTCATCGCTTATATGCTTGAGGCCTGAAGTTCCTGCGGCATGTAAGAAAAAGCATTTAAAGAGATAGGCAATTATAGGGCACACTATTGTAACGGTGAACCTATGGACAGACTTGAACTTATAAAAAGGAACGTACAGGAAATAGTAACAGAAGAAGAGCTCACAAAGCTTCTGGAGACAAAAGAGCATCCCAGTGCTTATGTCGGGTACGAACCTAGCGGCAAGATCCATATGGGGCACGTGCTTACAGTGAACAAGCTACTGGACCTGCAGAAAGCAGGCTTCAAGATAACGGTGCTGCTGGCAGATGTCCACGCATACCTCAACCAGAAGGGAACGCTTGAGCAGGTCCGCGAGATCGCTGACTATAACAAGCGCTGCTTCATTGCCCTGGGACTGGACCCGAAGGAAACAAACTTCGTATACGGATCGGACTACCAGCTCTCATCCGAGTACATGCTCAATGTTCTCAAGCTCACCCGCCTTACATCACTCAACAGGGCCAGGAGGAGTATGGACGAGGTTGGGCGCCAGATGGACGACCCGAAAGTATCGCAGATGGTCTACCCCATAATGCAGGCTATCGATATAGCAATGCTCGGGGTTGACGTGGCTGTGGGAGGCATCGACCAGCGCAAGATCCACATGCTTGCAAGGGAAGGGCTCCCCTCGATCGGATTCCCTGCCCCGCTGTGCATCCACACACCCATAATCCTTGGATTTGATGGTAACAAGATGTCCTCGTCCAATGATAATTTCATATCCGTTGACGACACCGAGGAGCAGATCAATGCCAAGATGAAAAAGGCTTACTGTCCTGCAGGAGAGCTGGAGAACAACCCCGTGCTGGAACTGTTCAGGTACCACATCTGTCCGCGCTATGAAGAAGTTGTCTTCAGACGTCCTGAGAAGTTTGGTGGGGACCTTCACTGCAGAAGCTACGGTGAACTTGAGCAGGTGTATGCAAGCGGCCAGCTCCATCCCATGGACCTCAAGAACGGTGCTGCAAGCTACATGAACATGATATTGGAAACCGTAAGATCAGTAATATGAACGGGAAGTCCCATTGATCGGGTGACCAAAGCCTTAAATCGAAATATATATAATCGAAATAAGGACATATATAAAATAAGTATATTTCAAAAAGGGATTTGGATGAAATACACGTTCCAGGACTCAACTGCATTACCACTGCAAAGGGATTTTATTCAGGACCTGAATGACTTCATAGGAACTGCCAAAAAAGTGATTCCTCTGGAAAATTCTGCCATCGAGCTCAGCGAGGATGAATCAGAGGAAGTGTCCTCCCTTGAATCGAGGATCGCAGAACTGGATAAATTCAGTAAGGATGTCCAGGCCTATGTGGATGACATCTCCATGGGAGCAAAAGACAAAGAGATACTGGAATGCCGTAATGCCATCATGGATGCATGCATTGCAAGTTCCACCAGGGGACTGAAGAACCTCAGCCAGAAACTTGACATCATCAGGAACGATTCCGAGAGCGGGCTCTACAAGATAGAGAAGGAGATCCTGGCAAGCCTCAATCCTCTTTTCAGGTCCGGCATCTACGGAACAACGAACAGGTATCACGTATCCATGAGGGAAGGAGTCCTCAGGGGCACGATGACTGCCGCTTTCGCAGGCATGGAGTATACATCCGAACTCACTTATGCACATGATACGCTTACCATCAGGGAAGCGTACGGCGACCTCTTCCTGCCGACATGGACAAAGGCTGGCCTGCTTCATAAGGAGAACAAGGTCAAGATGATCGATGTTTCCGAGTACCTGGTCACTTCTGTAAAATACGATGGGGTGGGTCATATTGACGCCATTTTTGAGACAAAGAAGAAAGACCAGCAGTTCAGGGTCAACTGCAATGATGGGAACTGCCAGATCAGTTTTGGGGAAACGGACATAACAGCAGACGAAACCCTCGTAAAGTCAGTCAAACTGGAAAGCATTGAGGACCTTATGGACGAGCTGCGTAAGTACGTTGAGATGTTCATACGCTCCCAGACCCTCACACGAGTAATGCTCGACGGGAGGGATGCCGTTCGCAACAATGAAGTGTTCGACTGCCTCAAGCTGATAGCCCAGCAGTACGGGGAGATCGTAAGGGAATCCTTTGAGCGCGGCTACGTCAAGAACGAGATAACCATCAAGGTTGAAGCCTCCGATGGCACACGCACCGAGAAGTACATAACAAAGCAGGAGGCCTTTGACAGGCTTGCTGAGATCGGAAGCGAAGGACTCGAACTGGCAAGCATCCTTGGCCTGGACTGATAGCGAGAGATATTTAAATCCCGGCCCCTATTCTCTTTTCAGACACCACTCTGAGTGGACACGGGGGTAACAGTCATGGAACGCTCAATTGAAGATATCCGGAAAAAGATAGATAATAACAGTGCAGTCGTCATGACCTCGCAGGAGATCTGCGAGCTTGTGGAGAAAGGCGAGAATATCTCCATACGGGACGTGGACGTAGTGACGACCGCCACAAGGGCCGTGATGAGCGGAACGTATGCCGTACTATCCTTCCCGGTGGAAGCTCCTTTCCATTTCAAGAGAGCATCGCAGGTGTTTCTCAACGGAGTACCGGCACATGTGGGACCTTGTCCCAACGAAAGCCTCGGAATGCTGGACCTGATAGTCTTCGGGACAGCACACTCACACCTAAGCCCCGGATACGGTGCAGGCCATCTTTTCAGGGAGTTGGCAGAGAAGAAGCCGATAGATGTCTCGGTCATCACTGAGGGAAATAATGCTTTCCAGACCCAGGTTACCCTGGACGGGATACCGCATGCAAAGCTCTTTGCAACCCGCCACACATTCAAGAACTATGCCGCTTTTGTGAACTGCTCGGACAGGCCCATAGGCACCATATTCCACGCCACCGAGTTCGAACCTGATATGAAGACAGCCACCTTTTCGGGATGCGGACAGATCAATCCCCTCAAGAACGACCCGATGCTTGAGACAATAGGCGTGGGAACCCGAATGCTCATGAACGGGGCACAGGGCTTTGTCATAGGAGAGGGCACCCGCAGCAGCCCGGCAAGACCAAATCTTACGGGGTTTGCAGACATGCACGACATGGACCCCGAGCTCATGGGAGGATTTTCCACATCCTCCGGCCCTGAGTGCATAGTCTCCTGGGCGATACCCATACCTGTTGTCAGCCAGTCGGTCATCGATGCCATCACCATGACAGATAAGGAAGTGCCAATGCCGGTGATGGATGTGGACAGGCGCGTGACAATCGGAGGCACCACTTACGCAGACGGCTGGAAGAACACTGATATTTCGGTAGAGTTCAGACCCTCGCTTTGCATCCGGTGCGAGGAGTGCAGCGCTGAGAAATGCTGCCCCATGGATGCAATACATTACAAGAATGATAGGCCTGTGATGAACATGCGCCAGTGTTTCAACTGCGGCCTGTGCACAACCAGGTGTCCCGGCAAGGTGTTCAGCGCAGAGCTTGGGAGTATCAGCTTCGAAGCCGGAGGAAAGATGCATGAGGTTCCCATAGTGCTGAGGCAATCAGACCGCAGGAGAGCACTGGAGCTCGAGGATAAGCTCAGGCAGATGATACTTGACGGCTCTTTCAGGATCAGTCAGATGGTTGACACGATCCGGACATGAACCTGCGAAGGATATCCTCCGGGCACATGGCGATATTGGGCACATCAGCATTCCCAGGCTCTGCCTTCACAACAAGGATCCCATGATCCATATCCTGCAGAGCCTGCCCCAGTTGCTGGTGGTCACAGGCCTCGCGCACAAGGCTGTTGCCGGCTCCCCTTGCAAGCTGTACAAGGTCCGCTCCTTTTGCAGTTGCTGTGGGCTGGTCGCCTGTTGAGCCGTAAGAGCCGTTATCGATGATCACAAGCAGGTAATTCTCAGGGGCCTGTGTGGCTATGGTTGCCAGGCTGCCCAGGTTCATAAGCACCGAGCCGTCGCCATCAATGGTTATGACCTTCCTGTGAGGCCGGGAGAGCGCAAGGCCAAGACCGATGGACGAGGCAAGTCCCATGGAGCCGAGCATGTAGAAATTGCTGTCAGTGTCACGTATATTGCATAATTCCTTGCAGGGTATGCCTATGTTACATACGATCAGTGCATCACTCTGCACCGCCTTTCCGGAGATTTCCCTGATGGCATCCATGCGTTTCATTATCATCCCCTCCAGAAGGGGATAGGCAGGAGCACTGCAGATGGCATCTTCTCGTCAAGAGCGCTCCCCCATGCCATTTTAACATCCTCTGCTGCATCTGCAATGGAGTCCGGAAGAAAATAGGGGATACCAAGCGTATCCAGAAGTTTTGTTGTCAGCTCACCCATGGGAACCTGGGCGCAGATAGATTCGCCTTCCACACCGCGATGGCTGATGATCATCACAAGAGGTATGCCGTACAGCAGATTAAGGGAAGCGAGAGCATTGATGGAATTGCCAAGGCCCGAGTTCTGCATAAGTATCGCAGGCCTCCTGCCACCCATATAAGCGCCGGCACATATCCCTACGCCCTCCTCCTCGCGTGTAACAGGCACATGGATGATCTCAGGGTCCATGTCCACCATGGGAATGAGCTCCCTCAGGTTGAGGCAGGGCACGCTGACTATAAAATCAATGCCGGTGTCCTTGATACCGTTATACACTGCTTTGGATGGAGTCATTTTCTTCCTGCAATGGCATAGTTCTCTCACCATACTTTCAGGTCTATGCCCTCTATACGTATATCCTTACCCTCTACGCCCACGACCATCCCGGAGTGGACCTTCTGCATCATGCAGTACTCAGGGACGAATTTAACGGTCTGCCCCACCTTAGGGAGCTTTCCTCTGGAAACCCTGCCCTCGAAGGCAAGTATCATACAAAGGCCCAGCTCCTTGAACCTGAAATCCTCCCTTCCCAGCCGGTGCAGGGGGCCTACCAGATGTATCGTATATATACCGGGATCAATATCAATGACCTTTGCAAAATGGGTAACGGGACATGCAAGAGGCCTGTAACGGATGTAATCTCCTACCTGCACTTCGACCGAGCCGTCGAAGGGATGGATGAACTCCCTGCACGAGCATTCGTTCCTGAGGGGCGCCAGCATGAAATCAGCTTCCAGCCCGTCGATAACACCTACTATCCTTTCTTCTGCGGGTGCCTCAGCACCTACAATTGCGGATAGTTTCCCGAGGTTCTCCCTGAACATGTCCCTTTCAAGGAAGGGACACTTTTGCAGGTCTCCCGGGACCTTCAACTGTGCCGCAAAGTCCCGGCATTGCCTGAAGCCGCAGCTTCCGCAGTTATACCCCGGGAGGAGGGACAGGATGTCGCTCACCGTTATTCACCCCTGTACTCCATGAAGCCGTCAAGCTGCCTTAGTACTCCCATGTGATGCTTGTGCGCCACACGGGTCTCCCCGGTACAGAGGGAACATATCGCAAGAGGAGGGTTATAGCGCAGCACCATGTTGTCGCGCACTTCCGGACCCTCTGATATGAGCTCCGCAAGTTCGAAGGCCCCTTTCCCTGTAAGCCCGTTGGATTCGATGATCATGCAGCTGGGATTCACGTCAAGTACCCTCTCCCTGAATACTTCTCTCTCTGCCTGGGAGACCAGGTCGCCTTTTGTCATTACCACGATATCCGCTGTAGTAAGAAGAGGGCCTACTTTCAGGGGAGTGTTGGGCCCTGTTGTGACATCAATGACACAAATGGCCATGCACTCGTCAGGATAAGGTGCGCAGCGAAGGCACAGCCCTGCAGTCTCGTTGAGCACTATATCGGCATTGTTCGATGCACCCCAGTCCAGCATTGCATCAGTGTTATAGATCGTGAAATGGTCCGGGCACATATCCTTTGCAAGGCCTACGTGCACAGGGATGCCAAGCTTACCGAAGCGCTGGTCGTCATCCGTCCACAGGCAGTCTACTTTAACAACTGCGGGTCTTTTCCCACTTTTTACCAGTGTCCTGATGGTATGGAGCAGTACAGAGGTTTTACCTGAGCCCGGCGTACCTGCGAGTACCACCAGCTTCATGCAAGCTCCTCTACGATCTCTCCCCTGCGGATGGTCTCCCTCAGGGACATGAGCCAGTTATCCACCTGGGTGATCCTGCTGCACACATCCTGCTCCTCCCTGCTGGTGGTGATTATGTCCACCATTGCCCCGTTGCGGATAACTATCCTGCGGGATGCCATGAGTGCCAGCACAGGGTCGTGTGTAACCACGACCACTATCTTGCCCTCGCCCGCAAGCAACTGGAGAGCCTCCTGCTTCTTGATACCGGCATTCTCGATCTCATCTATGAGCACTACCGGGGAGTCGCTTATCACTGCAATGTCTGCGGTCATCAGGGACCTTGACTGCCCTCCGCTGAGAACCGTCAGGTAGGTGTCAGGGGAGATAGGCTCTCCTGTGAGAGTGTTGGCAAGCTCTATTACCCTGTCCACAAGACCGGGGGCCTTGCCCCTGCTGCGCGCATGCATCTGCAGGAAATCCGCAACTGTCATGTCTGCCAGGAAATGCATCTTCTGGGACAACTGGGCAACCAGCTTTTTGCGCGGGTCGACACGTGTAAGGGCATCAGGCTTCTTACCGTTGATCAGTATGGACCTGCCGGTAGGTGTGTCACCCTGGGCGAGCTGTTCGATATCATCTATCAGTGTGCTCTTCCCGGAACCCGTAGGTCCCACTATGCCTATGATCTCACCCTTGCTTACTTCAAGGAACTTTACCGGTTCCGGGACTCCGTCCTTATCGACGCCGCCAATTATTGTTAAAGTCAGTTCTTCGCTCATATTCTCACACCAAGCATATTCTGTACCGCAGTTATGATCGTTCTCTCCGCATGCGGGTCATTCGCCGATACCCTCACGGAAGGCTTTATCAATTTTACAGGAAAGTCCTGCATCAGTTTTTTCTGGCCGCCGCCTGTGATATTCAGGACTATGCGGTCTTCCGGCCGCACGCTGCCTTTCCTGACAGCCTGCACCAGTGCCGCAACAGCCACGGCTGCAGCAGGATTTATATCGATATTCTCCTCTGCCTCAAACAGGGACTGTGCGCTGGAAGCCTCATCGTTGCTGATGGCATAGATCGTGCCCCGGGTAGCTTCAAGTGCATCCCTGACACCGCCCTTGATCTCATAGGGAGGCTTCCTGTTAAACAGCACATCATCGTACATTCCCCGGGGGCACGATTCCGATACCATATCCTGCCCGTGCCAGAGAGAATACAAGGGTGCACAGGAAATGTTCTGGGCCAGGTGAAGACGCGGGAGCTTTGAACCAAACCTTCCGTCCCCGATGAGCCTTATAGATGCTTCCCATGCCGATATCCCGCCTGTGCCACTTCCCACTGCCTGGAAGTAATGGTCCGGCAATGAGCCTGCAGTGAGGACAGCATCAAGCATCACCGTGCCCATGCCATCCCTTCTGGCTACGTTCCTGGCCCCGCCCTCATTCACGAAGCCGTCCATAGAAGCTATCCTGCCCGCAAGGGAAATGGCATCGAAATAATCACCCTCCACTGTGGCAAGGCAGACAGCAGAGGTATCTTCATGGGTGGTCCATAACCTGTGTGCGCTCCCCTCAGGGACAACCAGCAACAGGGGCTGGCCGGTTATGCTGCAGACATGGGAAAAGGCCCTCGCGGTATTGCCTGCGGATGCAACCACCATCACCCTTGCATCACCCTGTTCCCTCAGGCGCTGCATGGTGGGGAAGGACTCCAGGTCCTTGAATGTACAGGTCATCATCCTGGCATCCTTTTCCGGCCAGTAGCCGTTAAAGGCTATCCACAGGTCCTCAAGTCCCAATGCTGAGGCAAAAGCCTTGCTTTTGTAGCTTACAGTCCTTCCCGAGCCCTCTTCGATAATTCCCCGGACAGGCAGCCATTCACTGTAACGCCATATTCCCGGCAGGTCGGCGGAACTGAGGTAACTGGATGAATAACTGGTGCGCAAAAATGCATCATCACCATTCCTGCAACTCAGCGAATATGGATCGTGCCTTTCCCCGCAGTGTAAACAAGTCGCAGTATATTTCTCCATCAACTCAAGGTGGACAAAAATATCTTATAAGACTTTCCCTGATTCAAGTTAAATTTGCCGGAGAAGGTTAAACTGCCACCCGACATTTAGACACATCGGCCCACCAATAATAAATAAAGATTTTTAAGTGTATCCCTCTGCATAAAGAGTGGAGGAAAGGGGAGCATTAAATAAGAATTTGCCCTGGGGCCAGTTCACTCCTTCCCCATGTCATCCATGGTAAGATGATAGGCCTCCTTCCCTGCAACCTGTCCCATCCTGTAGAAATCCCGGACATCCGGACCGAAGGTATCTATCAGGTTGCTTATGCGATCAAAGCTCCCAGCAAGCTTCTTCTCACGGGCCTCATCCTTACCGCTATGCTGCATCTTCAAAAGATACTCACTCATCATCCCGTCGATCATGCCCTTGAAGTGCCATTGCGGCGCTTCTGTCGGGGTTATGCCGATGGAGTCCTGATACACTTTCATAGCCTGCTCATTCTTCTTCAGTCCCAGGAGAGACATGATCTTCCCGGACACTGATTCAAGATCGCCCGGCTCACTTTCCAGCAACGCGTCAAAGGCATCGACAGCTTCATCGAATTTCCCCTGTTTGTTGAGCAGCATACCCCTGTACCTTTTGAGCCTGATGTCTTCCGGGAACTTCTTCTCCGCCTTTCCAAGAAGCTCGATTGCCTCATCATCCCTGTCCACCATGCTCAGGACCATCGTATTCAGCACAATCCTTTCCATTTCGTCCTCCACCTGCATCAGAAAGGCTTCCGCAAATCCTAAACCGCGTTCAGTCTGCCCGAGTGCATCATAAATGACAACGATCTGGAAAAGATTGTCCATGCTGGGATTACGGCTGAAATCCTGCTTGTGTCTATTTAGATCTTCCAGGAGTTTCTTTCCCGGATCCGTGCTGTTTGTCGTATTGTCCATATATAATATATTGGAAATTTGGCTCTGTAGAAATCCTCATTTTGACAACAAAAATAATCTTGACATACCTGTCAAGGTTATGCACTAATAGTTTGAATTTAACTTCCTTTAGTTG
>JASKKT010000015.1 GCA_030154025.1 Methanolobus sp. | reverse complement strand
CCCCTATGTGTTTTCTTGTGATGAGTAATACTCAGGGGACTTATCCTTTTTAAAGTAGTATGCTAAAATAAAATGTAACGTAGGTTTTCTACAGAGCCGGAAATTTCGCTTTAAAACCTTCCGAAGCTATCAAGGCAGCATCCGGAGAAGATAATTATGAAGGGATGGATGGCCGTCAAGCACTATATCGGCCTTTGAGAGCTTGTCCGCAGCAACATATGTGGGGATACCGACACAGAAAAGCCCTGCATTCTTAGCCGCTTCGACACCCATGGGAGCATTCTCTATAACGATGCATTCCTCCTTGCAAACACCAAGCATTTCAACTGCCCTGAGGTAAGGGTTTCCCCCTGGCCACGTCATCGCCGCAGACCACTACGTCGAATGTGTCCGGAAAGAACTCATCGAGCAGTCTTGTGACAGTCACCCTCTCGGAGCCTGTTACGAGCGCAAGATTGAAGCATGCCTTCAGTTTATCAAGGCAGTCGCCGGTCCCTTCAAAGGGCCTGATGCGGGCTATTCTTGAGAATATCTCTACCTTCCTGGCAAGTATGGGATCGTAGTCCTCAGGAGACAATTCCCTGCCGGCTCTCTGGAAAAGCCACTGGAGGCCCAGTACATGATTGGCTCCTTCTATCTCATATATATCATCCCTGCAGACATGCACACCCCATTCACGGGAAACCTGTATCCAGGCATCTGCATGCGAGTTCATGGAATCCAGCAGCACGCCATCCATGTCAAAAATAAGAGAGTTCAGCATGGGTGAAAAAAGGGGGATATGCACGATAAAGCTTGTGATATCCCCATTGCCTGAACCAGGCTCCTTGAGCTCAGCTCTGATTCACGCTGATGAACTCGGAATTACCATCGTACCATCTTACAGGCAGCTCATAATCAAGGGTATGGCTGTAGGACTCAGGCAGGAAGAAAGCTGTGCCCCTGTCCTGCAGCGATGCTACGAACTCCGGATCGATAAGCTCAATGGTCTGGTGTATCTCAGCGGCTTCCGAAGACTTACCAAGGCGATACAGGGCAAATTCCTTGTTATACATGGCCGAGATAGAAACAGGGTCCAGTTCCAGCACCCGGTCATAGCTCTTAATAGCGCCTTCTGTATCTCCTCTTACATTCTGAACGAAGCCTTTATTGTACCATGCTGTAGTACATTCAGGGTCCAGTTCCAGGGCCTTGTTGTAATAGTAGATCGCACCTTTGGGACTGCTGAGCAGATAGGCCAGCATGCCCCTGTGATACAATGAGGACGGGTTGCTTGGGTCTATGGATATTGACCTGTCAAACACATCAGCCGCCTTTGCTGGCTGATCCATGAGGAAATATGCAAATCCCTTATGGTTCAATGCCCTGGTGTTCTCAGGTTCAAGCTCCAGTATGCGATCGTAGGTTTCTATCGCCATTGAATACTGGCCGGCTTTCTCATAGGTAGCTCCCATTGTGAAGAGCACTTCAATGTCTCCTGGCTCTGCTTCCAGTATACGCTCATAGTACCCTATAGCCTTCTCATAATTACCTAACTTGGCCGAGGACATGCTCTGGTGCATAAGCACTGTCAGGTTGGCGGGATCATCCTCAAGGATGATGTCAAAGGTGGTCATTGAGTCCGCATACATCTGCGCCTCATACTGAGCTGATCCTTTCCTATAGCGGATATCCTTGTTCAGGGGATCTTCTGCAAGCATAGCATCGTAAGAGTCTATGGCGTAGGAGTAGAGCGAGAGCCTCTCACTTACGTTTGCCTTATAATAGAGAGCCTCACGGTTGTTAGGATCCTGTTGCAGCACCCTGTCAAAGTATTCCAGTGCTGTCCATTCATCCATATCGCTGTAATGGGATATGCCTTTCCTTATGAGTACATCGGGATCATTGGGATTTGTGCTTAGAGCCTTCTCATGGAATAAGAGCGCTTCCTGGTGCATTCCCAAGAGATCGAGAGAGGAACCCCTGCCCGAGAGAGCTGCAGCTGAATTGCTATTAAGCATGAGTGCCTTGTCATAGCAGGCCATAGCTTCTTCAGGCCTGTTAAGGCCATTAAGAGCATCACCTTTGCCTGCCCACAACTGATCAAGGCCTACAGGCATGCCAAGTATCTCATAAGTGCTTCCTGCCTTCCTGGTAGTGGGTGCGGAAGTGAGAGGGTTGGCACTATACAGGACAAAGGCACCGGGCAGTGATACACTGCTGCCCATACCACCGATCAGACTGTTATTGTTCACTCCTGCCGCGGCCCCCAGAAGGATGCTGGAATTACCACTTTGCCTCTGCAGGCCTGAATTGACCTTTTCCAGAGCATCGGGGTGGGAAGGCTGCAGCTGAAGCACCTGCTCGTAACATACGAGAGCCTCATCATATCTTCCAAGGCTTTCAAGGGAACTGCCTTTCCTGAACCATGCCTCGACAGACCCAGGTTCAAGTTCGATGGTCCGGTCATAGTATTCCAGGGATTCACTATGCTTCCCAAGGCCGGACAGGTCTGCAGCACTTGAATACCATGCTGCTGCAAAGTAGGGGTCCTGTTCAAGGGCAGATGAGTATGCCTTAAGCGCCTGGCTGGTCTTACCTAAGCAGTCATAGTCCCGGCCCATCTCATACCATACCCTGGCACTTGAGGGATCTATCTTGAGAGCCTGAGCATAGCAGTTAACGGCTTTGTCATACTGTTGCATCTTGTCCAGTGCAACAGCTTTCTTATACCATACCACAGCAATACCCTTTTCCCGGGCCAGCACCTTGTCATAGGCGTCAACAGCCTCCTTATGCCTTCCAAGCCTGTCATAGGCCAGACCCTTATTGTACCAGATACCTGCAGTATCCGATGTGAAGACGGGATTTTCATCATAGGCTGGCATTGATTCAATGGCGGAGGCAAACATGTCAGACACTTCAGCCTGCTGGACTGCAACTGAATTGACGCGCTCGCTCCTGAGCTGGAGGGACGTGTCGTAAGCCAGGATGGCCTCGTCATACATACCCAGGGAATCCAGAAGGAAACCTTTCTTTGACCAGATCTCTTTATTGCCCGGATCATACACAAGGATCTGCTCATAGGCCCTCAAGGCATACTCGTAGTTACCCTGTGCCTCATAAGTACGTCCCATGCCATACCATGCCTCGGTACTGGAGGGATCGATAAGGAGGACACGATCGTAATCATCTATTGCTGATCCTGTATCACCCAGTTTTTCCCAGGCTTTTGCCCTGCTCAGAAGAGCATTGCCGTGAGAGGGATCGACCTCAACCGCCTGGCCGTAGTACCTGATGGCACCCTCATGGTCTCCCATTGCATCCAGTGCAAGACCTTTCTGGTACCATGCTGCAGCATTATAAGGTTCTGCCAGGAGCACACTGTCCAGAGACTGAACAGCCTTGTCATATTCCCCTGATTCATGGGACCTGACAGCCTTCTTCATCAGTGAATCGGTAAAGACCGAAATGATGCCGGTGGCATTTTCATAGCATTCAAGAGCTTCTTCATGTCTTCCCAGTTTCTCAAGCGCCTTACCCTTCTGATAGAGGATACTTGCAGCCCTTGTATCAAAAGACAAAAGCTGGGAATTTTCCTGGAGGCCGGTCAGGGAACTGGTGTCACTGCCTGAAAGAACAATGCTCCCGATGTCAAATCCATCATCATAGTCCGAACCGCCTGTTGTAAGCATCCTCATGGACATGTCGTAAGAACTCACAGCACCTTCATAATCCCCTGTTGCAGAAAGGATGAGCCCATTCTTGAAATGAGCATTCGGAGATCCGGGATACCTGTTCAGCAGAGCCTTATTTACTTCATAGGCCTCCTGGTATTGCCCGGAAAGGAACAAAGCTGAGACTTTATTGTCCAGAGTTCCCGCATCTGAAGGATTCAGAGCAAGGGATTGATCATAATACTGAAGGGCCAGGTCGTAAGTACCATTCTTCGTGAGAGCAACAGCGTTTGAATTAAAATCCTTTGCCTCATTGCCGGTACTGGCTGCCAGAGAGCAAAAAAGAGATGTTGCAATAAGCATCAATGTCAAGGAAAGCACATATCTTCTCGTTTTCATGGGAATCCTTTAGCGTGATGTGGTTACTCGAGGATAGATTTTAAGATATATACATATAACGAATATTATTTAATTAACTTTGTTACTTAACACTACGATCATATCTTCGAAGTTTTCACATTGCTGCGCCCCAAAATTAAACTCACGACATCATGGGGAAAACGCTGCAATATCCCTGACTTCCTTAAGTTGGTCCCGTGCGCATAAGTAAAATAGTAAGTAGTGACATTATAAAATAGGGAGGGAACCAATAGTGTTGTTCAGGAACAGGACAGATGCGGGCAAGAAGCTTGCGGAGAGGCTTTCCGGATATTCAGGGCGCAAGGACCTGCTCGTACTTGCATTACCAAGGGGAGGAGTGCCTGTGGCTTTTGAGGTTGCCAGAGAACTGGGAGCGGAGCTTGATGTGTTCATTGTGAGGAAGCTGGGAGTGCCTGGCCAGGAGGAGCTTGCCATGGGAGCTATTGCCAGCGGTGGTATACGCGTGCTTAATATGGATGTGATCAGGTCGCTGGGAATCACAGACAATACAATTGCTGCCGTCGCAGCTGCAGAGCAGGTTGAACTGGAACGAAGGGAACAGTTATATCGCAAAGGACGTCCCGAGCCGAATATGGCTGGCAGGACTGTCATCCTGATAGACGACGGGCTTGCCACAGGTGCTACCATGAATGCGGCAGTAAAGGCTGTCATGTCACAGAAACCTGCGCACCTGACTGTTGCAGTGCCCACCGCAGCAAAAGACACCTGCGAAGAATTTGCAGCCGAGGTTGACGAGGCAATATGCCTGACAACACCTGAACCTTTTTACGGGGTTGGTGCCTGGTACTCGGATTTTACCCAGACCAGTGACAAGGAGGTTTGCGAATTACTTGAAAAGGCAGCAAGGAACAGGCAGGAGGGAAAAGGATGAGCGTGGTGGACGAGCCTGTAAGCATCCCTCTGGATTCCATCCGGATGGAAGGGAACCTGAGCATACCGGATAATGCCACAGGGATAGTAGTGTTCGCACATGGAAGCGGGAGTAGCAGGCTTAGCCCCCGGAACAGGTTCGTTGCGCAGCAACTGCAGGGAGAAGGGCTTGCAACAATGCTCTTCGACCTGCTTACCCCGGAGGAGGAGAGGATAGATGCAGTCACAGCCCATCTTCGCTTTGATATAGAACTGCTTGCGTTCCGTCTTGTTGCAGCTACCGACTGGCTGCTGAGGCGCCCGGACACGAAGCACCTGGACATCGGTTACTTCGGGGCAAGTACAGGCGCTGCTGCGGCCCTTACAGCCGCTGCCCTCAGGCCGGACAATATCAAAGCCGTGGTGTCCAGGGGAGGAAGGCCGGACCTCACAAAAGAGCCCCTGGCAAATGTCAGGTCCCCTACGCTGCTTATTGTGGGGGGCAGGGACACCCCGGTGATAGGCATGAATGAGTGGGCCCTGGACCGGCTGAGATCAGAGAAGGAACTGAGGATAGTTCCCGGCGCAACCCACCTGTTCGAAGAACCTGGCAAACTGGAAGAGGTCGCTGCACTGGCAGGGGAATGGTTCACGGCACATCTGGGTCCACAGCACCAGAAATGAACTTAAGAATAAGGAGCTATCAGGAGCTCGGTAATAAGACTACCGGACAGGAGCTGACGATAGGCCCTTCCGGAGATTCACTCCCCTGGCTGCCGCAGGTTTTACAGGTGATTTTTTAAAGCATGTAGTGTAACTAGCAGCGTCAAGGCAGAAAAATATAATACCATGCCGACTGTTGCTTTGGGTTATAGCATCAACAGACATTAGTATTTACTAGCAGTGCTCACTATTATAACGAAAATCCAGAGAAATACCACCCATGTCCAAACGATCAAGAGATATAGCAGTCAGGCACCTGAACAAAGGGGTGTCCCTCATTGAGAAAGGGCTGTATGCGGACGCGCTTCATGCCCTGGAGCTGGCAGAGATCAGTGCAGAGGATGCAGACTCACCTGACGTCCGTGCCAGTGTGTTGCAGACACACGCCGACCTTTTGCTTTCTGAAGGCCGGGAAGACGAGGCCTTTGAGAGGTACAGGGTCGCCGCTGGCATCAGTAATGAACTTTCGGCCAGGGGCCGCGTGGACAATGAGCTGAGGGCAGGTATTTACAGCAATCTTGCGGGCATCCTTGAAAAGAGAGGTTCAAGGGGAGAAGCAAGGAAAAATTATGATATATCAGTACAGGCTTATGATAAACTTCTGGGAAGTGACATTAACAATATGACTTACAGGTCAAATGCTGCGTCAACATTGAACAACCTTGGCGCCCTGCTGGCAGAAGAGGGTGAAGAGGAGGCAGCACAGAAAAGTTTTGAGAAGGCTCTCCGCATACTGAGGGAGAGCCCGGAGGACGCTACCAGAGCCGCGACCCTGCAATTAAAGATGGCAACAATCCTTGAGAATCTTCTAAACCTGGAGAGCAGCAGTTCTCAAGAAGGCATCCCTGAGGAGAAGTACAGGCAGCTGGTGGACACATATCGCGGGATCATCAGGATGGACCCGACAACGCTCTACCAGGAGAGGCTGGCCTTTGCCCTGGCAGGCTATGCAGATGCGCTCGCCGCTTCCGGCAAGACGGAAGATGCTGAGGCACTCTACAGTGAGGCACATGAGATACATCAGCACCTTGCTGAGGATAAGACGGAAGATACCGATGACGTCAGAGACATTCCTTCCGGAGCCACTATACCCGTACCTGGTGCAGGATCGGCACCTGGGCCCGGGGATACAAAAGAAAGAATCATCAGTACACTTCTCTCCCTCCAGCAGGCACTTGAGGAGTATCCGGATGATCTGGAGTACCGCTCCAGGACCATATCTGCCCTCAGGGAGCTAAATGAGATTGCAGATGAGGAAGAAGAGCTTCGGGAAAAACTTCGTATCCATGAATTCATACTTGCCGCCTGCGAGACCCTGCAAAAGGCCGACCCTTCCAACATGTCCTATCAGGTGAACCTTGCCTTTGCACTCGATATCCGCGGGAAGATCCTTGAAGGGACAGGTGAAGCAACTGCGGCTATGCAGGACTTTGTCAGGGCCTCCGATATCGCGCTTGATGCACTCCGGGAAGATGCATCCGATGAGATATTCCTGTCCGGCGCCAGGTCCATTATAGATGACCTGCGCAATCTCGCGGGCAGTTATGGAAATCTGGGAGAAAGGGTGCAGGCCTATCAGACTGTTATCGGCAAGCTTGAGAATCTTGCTGCCATCGTGCCGGATAATGCTGACACGAAGAAGGAGATCGCAGGCCTGCTGGATGAGACAGGGAAACTGGTGTCGGACATAGGCATGCAGGCACAGGCTGCCGAATATTTCGAAAGGGCCGCCTCAATGTACGGCCTCCTGAAATCCGGTGATGAGGATGACCGGGAGTATGCCGGTAAACAGGCATCTGCTCTTGAAGCAGCCGGTGACATCATCCTCAGCATGAAGGAGGAGCACAGGGCACTCGACATATATTTCAGCTTGTGTGAGCTGGAACCGTCGGTGAAGGGACACAGGGAAAAAGTGGACAGCATCCTTCTGCGCCTGGAGAGGGAGCAACTCAATGCAGACAACAGGGAATCACTGATCCGCGAGTATGAAAAGATACTTGCAATGCGTGAGAGACTGGTAGCCCTGGAGCCTGATAACCTGCGGTACTTCCAGAACATGAAAGACCTCAGGGAAGAGATTGCAAACCTGCTGATAGAGGAGGGGCGTCTTGCGGAAGGACTGGACATCTACCTTAAACTGCTCTCCGGTGATGGCAAGACTTCACAGTATCGCTTAAAAGTCACCCGCATGCTGGATAACCTGAAAGAGGCCATGCCCGAGATAGAGGATTTCGAGCAGAAGATCAAAGGTTATGACACGATGCTCAGGATGTACGAGAAACTTGCCGAGATGGACCCCGGGAATGTATTCATCGGTAAGGACAGTGCAGCCATACTGGAGAGCATGGCAGAGCTTCTTGATAAGAATGAATACATGGAAGAAGCGAAGAACTATTATGAAACAGCACTATCCTCCTACGAGGAACTGGCCTCATACGATCCCTCAGATCTGCACTATACGGAAAAGACAGCATCCATCAGATGCAGGTTGGCGGCCTTGCTGACGGACATCGGACAGACTGAAGAGGCAAGGGCCCTGTTCGAAGCATCTTTCATTCAATACCAGGACCTGCTTGAGGGAGACAGGCATAATGCAGAATACCAGCAGAGTGCAGCATACATACTCAACAACCTGGGATACTTCCTGCTGGAGGAAGGAGAGTTCGAGAGGGCGAAGCTCCTGTATGAGAATGCACTTAAGAGGTACGCCATCATACTGGAGGAAGAACCTGAAAACCAGTCCTACAAGGACAACGCCGCATGCACGCTTAACAATCTCGGTTACATACTTGAGAACATGGGGAAAGAAAACGATGCTCACTGGATGTATGAAAAAGCAAGGGAACTGAGTGGTAACTGACAGTTACCACCCAATACCTTTGACGGGGGAACGATCAAATCGCAATTCCGGATCGTAACTCTAAGCCTAGTTCTGACAATAACCCCGATACATCCCGGAAGCACCGGAATGTATCCCTGTTCGCCCATACTCCTGCTCCCTCTGACCACACACTCCCATTCCCCCACTCTCTTCTGAACCCCCGGTCTCCCCACGAACTCCCACTGAACCGCTCATACTCCAATTTCCCACTGACTGCTCATACTCCACTTATTGCGTATCACTGCAAGGGGACAAGGGCAAAGATTGACGTTTTTGGGGACGCTGAGGGGAGGGAACCCTGCCCTTGTTCCTTCTTGCAGTTACATTCGTTTTTCCTCTTAGCCGGATATTCCGGCGGAGTTGCATATCGTACCTATATGTCTGGTCACTGCAGTTGCCTGCATTACAGGTCCTGTACCTGTACACCATAGTAATTGATTTAACTATATAAATATATCTATAGTACAATATATAGTGAGTATCATCATAATGATATGTCACTTTTCAACAGTCCCGGTGTGATACAGCAGCACAATGAAGGAAATCACAAAGAAAAGAGGATCACTTTCGCAGAGCTTTCCTTCAGTTTAAATAAAAAGAGTGGAAGAGTTATAGAATAATAGGCGCCAAATGGATCACAGATGGGGAAAGAGATGTTGCCGGAACTGATAATACACAATACAACAAGCCTTGACGGGTCCCTGTCGGGGTTTCATGCGGACATGGGATTACATTACAGGATACTTGGCACCCTTGGGCCGGACGCAATGCTGGTCGGCTCAGTTACAGCCAGGACCGGAGCCGAGATGTTCACCGGCAGCGTGCCTCCCGAGGAAGCTACGGATTTTGAAAAGCCCAGCTATGATACAGGGAGTGCAGGAACTTACTGGATCATCCCAGACAGCAGGGGAATCCTGGAAGGCGTGCTGCATGTGTTCAGACGCTCCGGGTATTGCCGGGATGTGATCGTGCTGGTTTCCGAAGGGACTACTGCCTCATATATCGAGTATCTGCAACAGAGGAACTATGATTACATCATTTCAGGCACGGATCATGCGGACTACAGGCAGGCACTTGAGATCTGTAATGAGAGATACGGCTTCAGGAAAATAGTGACGGATTGTGGCAGCACCCTCTGCGGCATACTGCTGGACCAGGGACTGGTCTCCATGATCAGCCTTGTGGTCACACCTGCGATAGCCGGAAAAGATTGCCTGTGCCTGTTCGGGAAATCTACTGAGACAGAAGTGAAACTGGAACCGATAAGGCACGAGGTATTTGACAGCGGACACATGCATGTGCTTTACCGGCTGACCGGAAGATGATCCTCAAAGAAGGCCTGCGTGACTGAACATGTAAGCAAATATGCCGCCAATCGTAACTGTTTCCACCATATTGTGGCTGCACGGGAGAGGGGTCGTTGAGAGATATATGACAAAGCTTACCAGTGCACCAAGAGCAATCGCATAAATGACCATATCTTCTGTTTCCATTTTAAGACCTGCCTGATCTTTCCTGCGCAACGACCGGATGCTATAAAATACTGACCATCTGGTGTTCAGGCAGGGAGTGGTATTGCGAATTTTTATCAGATAGTCTTTATACTAATAGACCAATCATATAGCAACATACGATAGAGGTTCACCGGGATGAAGGGATGGATTCTTTACAAGTACGCCCAGAAAGAACTGTGGCCTGATGCCTATGAGATTCACCGCCTTATAGAGACGGCTCAAAAAAGGAACATAGAGATACAGGTGGTCAAACCCGAGCAGATAGACCTCATTGTGACCAGGGAGGATAGAAAGAGCATACTTCTCGACGGCAAGATAGTATCGCTGCCGGACTTCCTTCTTCCGCGCACCGGAGCCGGGACAACTTATTTTGGGATGGCCGTCATCAGGCACCTCGAAAAACTTGGTGTCCATACATTCAATTCGGCACACAGCATAGACACTGTCAAGGACAAGCTTTACTCACAGCAGATACTTGCCGAGAACAACATCCCCGTACCCAGGACCATGCTAGCTAAGTATCCGGTGAACGTAGACCTGGTGGACAGATACCTGGGTTTCCCCCTTGTGATCAAGACCATATCGGGCTCCCGTGGCAAGGGTGTCTACCTGTCCGAGAACAAGGCAAGTTTCGATGACCTGATGACCCTGATACATTCCACCGACCAGAAACTCAACATAATACTGCAGGAGTTCATACGGACAAGCAAAGGCAGGGACCTCAGGGTCTTTGTCCTTGGGGGCAGGCCCATAGCCTGTATAGAAAGGACCTCCAGGAACGGCAACTTCAAGGCAAACTTCTCTACCGGCGGACAAGTGAAAGAATACCCGATGACACCCGAGATAGAATGGCTTGCTACCGAGACCGCACGCATCTTCGGACTGGACATAGCCGGTATCGACCTTCTCTTTGACGGCAATCACTTCAAGGTATGCGAGGCGAATTCCTCACCCGGGTTCCAGGGCATAGAGAGCTGCTGTGACATAGACATAGCTGACGAGATATACAATTTTATCAAGATCAGGCTTGGTATGTTCGATGACTGAGCCTTTCGGAGAGAAGGAAACTAAAAAATGGAAGTACTTCCATAAGGTGTTCATGCGTGCTTAAAGGAAGTGGTCCGATACGTGGTACCCACAGCCCGGACAGAAATAAAGCAGATTCATGCCAAGCATCTGCTTCTTAAGTATTCCCTTGCACCTGGAACAAGATTTACTTTCTTGTTTTTCCATATACCCACCTCATGCAAATACCATCAACGGATCCAGTCTGGCTGTTCCTTTCCGGGTCCAATATCCACAAATCTCACAATGCTGTATGTTTTGACTCCCTTCGTGCAGGCGTGCCTTACACTGAGGACACTCTTTTAGCTGTTTCAATTATTCACCCCACTCTTACAGGAATATATCGCTCCCCACCCCTAATAATAGGCTGATTCGTGCCCCTGGAACTCATCCTGACATTAACATATAACAGCGCATTTTTATTTAAGATAAACCCTATTGAATTTAAAGAGCCTTTCTTAAATAATAAGGCGTCGAATATTGCGATGACACTTTAGACCTATGGCGTCAGGAAGTTAACGAATCAGGAAGTGAATAGATGATCCGGCAATTCAGGTCGAAAACACCTTTAATTGCCCAGACAGCCTTCATTGCGGAATCTGCGGAGATAATCGGAGACGTGCAGATCGGAGAGTTCTCCAGCGTGTGGTTCAATGCAGTGGTCAGAGGCGATATGGGAAGCATAACCATAGGCAAGGGCACAAGTATCCAGGACAACGTGGTCATCCATACTGACCCTTCCCTGCAAGTGGAGATAAAAGATAATGTAACAATAGGTCACGGGGCAGTCCTGCATGGGTGCAGTATAGGCAACTATGTCCTGGTGGGAATGAACGCAACAGTGCTGAATGGTGCCGTCATAGGAGATTATTCCATCATCGGCGCCAACGCAGTGGTATCCCCTGGAAAAGTGTTCCCTGAAGGGAGCCTCATACTTGGCATTCCCGGAAAGCTCCACAGGCAGGTAACGGACAGGGAGAAAGAACACATAAAAGAGAATGCTGCCTTGTATGTGGAGCTTTCACAAAGTTACAAGAAGATGTCGCAGGAATGACAGGGTATCCTGCATTCCTGACATCACCCTGATACGTTTTAACAGCAGGTTCGTGCCTGCTTACACCTTTCTTCCATATACGAACATCATTCCCAGTACCAGCGCCACTGGCAGAAGCATTGTCGGGAACTCCGGTATCTCTGAGACCGGGCCTTCCGTCGACCTTATTCCGAAGTAGTAAAGTCCCTCCTCATCACTGCATGTCCGGGAAAGGCTCTCATTGAATGCAATGACTTTCCCCTTGCTGGAAAACTGGCCTTCCTGAACACTGACCGGGCTTCCAAAACTAATGCTTTCCCCGACACCGAGCGACTTGTATTCGCCTATATCCCCAAACACGGTATCTGTGATAATTACATTATCGAGTGCTGCTGTGCCTGTATTGGTAACAAGGTACTCAATGGTCACCAGCGAGCCGGAAGCAAATTCCTTTCCGGGGTAAGTTCCCACACCCTGACCGTTAAGGAGGATCACAAGGTCCACACCCGTATTCCCAAAGGTACTGTTCTCTGATGTATTGTCTCCTGATGGATCTTCCGTATTGTTCAGGTAAACAGATGATACATAACTGTGGCCCTTGTGCAGCCACCAGCCGGGCTTTTCATCCGCTGTCTCTTCCGTGCCGGAGGAAACGTTGTCAGGAACGGACCTTAATGGCGCAGGAGAGGTAAGGTTGTCAGTGATCTCAACCGGAGTGTATTCACGTTGAAGGTTTGAACCTACAATTGCAATAAAGAATACTGCAAAGAACAATAAGAGCAAATAACCATTTTTCATTTTATCCCTGAGGCATCTGGCTTATTTTCTTCTGCCAGCGATCTATTATAAAGCTAACCCTATATAATTATGTATCGCACACATTGTACCCCTCGAAGTGCACTACGATACTTATGATAAGTAACAATGTTACCTTAAAGTATATAGACCTTTATCAGGATTAGTTATTGGGGGTAAGAGTGGCAAATATGAGAATACGTAACTCCCTGCAAAGAATACAGGAGGTACAATGAATATGGGACTCAAGAAAATGGCTGTCATGGCTCTGGCTTCAACGGTCATAGCTACCTTGTTCAAAAGGAAGAGAAAGTAACTGAACGATTCCCTGTCTTTGGTATCAGTACCTGGCAGGGCTTTTTGTATCTCATTGTGAAAGACAGCATTGCCTGAAGGTCATCATGGATCAAATTAGGAGAATATATGGCAGAGTTCACAGCATTTGATTTGTCCGTGATCGTTTCAGGAACCATATTCGCAGGGCTGATGCTGTGGGTGTGGGCCAAAAGAGGCATCACATTGCGGAAAAAGGGGCAGATCACCTTGTTTCTGCTTACGGGATTGACAGGAGTGATATATGCTTCCTTTGCTTTTGCGCTGATATCAATGGACAATGCATCCTATTACAGCGAAGGGCGTAATCTGCAAAATATGGATTACAACCAGTTAATGGCCAATGCCAGGCAGGCAGGTTATGTAGTTGATGGTCCCAACTTCATCGATTCGGAACTGCATGATGCCGAAGGCATCTGGTCCCCTGATGTCTCACAGGTCAGGTCATACCTGGGAAACAATTTCTGGGTCCGCTCCATGAACTATTATTTTTCAGAGGGCGTGTTCATGGAGCTGCGATTTGAGAACGGCACAACCCAGCTCACTTTTTATGATAAGACCCGTCAGGATACAGAGCTTGAAGGTTCCTGGACAGATCAAATGCCTGATGACGGGATAATAAGAGCCCGCCTCAGAGCTGTTTTCAGGATCAGTGATGCAGAGGCACAGACCCATGTTCTCCGGCTAAAGGACAGTATTGGGAATGAGAGCAGTTATACAGCCGTAATTACCAGGGAGCCTGATTTTAACTCGGCCTATGATGACATGAAGAGCATCAGCAACAGGTTTGCCTTTACGGCGACCACAGGAACGGGTTTGACAAGACAGGTATTCTACGAGGATAACAGGCCTGTGGGAAGCATCACGTATGTTGTCCAGAACTCAAGGATAATCCATCGTGAGAATGGAAACGACTATATTGTCCGAATCGACCGCAGGGGAGGAGTAAACCTAGAGGTCAGGCTTTCAACGGGAACAGAGATCCCTGAGGAGGATTACAGGAAAACTTTCAGGAAAATGTTCTCGGACCTGGGATTGGACCCTGGGGAGGTGGCAGATTTTGAGTTTGAATATGCCTCTCTTATCTGGTGACAGAGAAAAGGAGAATCTTCAGCCTTAGCTGTCATCATCGTCCTTATTTTGTTTTGAGATACTATGGAACTCCCGGAACATCAGCCTGAGGACCCGGTCCTTTATTAGATCCCGATCCTTGTAAGTAGATTTGTAGTAGATCCTTATTTTCATACCTTCCTTGTCAGAATCCAGCATCATGGTCACCCTTGTGGAAACTGCTTTACTTACTTCCTGAGAAAGCTTTTCCAGCAGACCATCAAGGTCAGGGGATACTTCATCGAGATTTACAGGCATTTTTTTCAGGTAAAGATCAAATTCATTACTGAACCGGTTTTTCCCATAGTTACGGATAGGTTTTTCCAGGAAGATCTTGTTAGGCACCTTAAAGAAATCCTCATATGTCTCAGGGGAATCGTCCAGCAGTACGTAGAACATGCCTATATGCTTGACAAGCCCTTCGACCCCTTCGATACTTATGTAGTCCCCGATCTTGAACGGTTTTTTAGTTAGAAGGATGAACCACGCAATGTAAGAAAGGATAACGTCCCTTATAGCAAAGGCAAAACCGGTTGCGATCAAACCGAAGAATATCGCTATGTTCTGGACTGTTATTCCCAGCTGTACAAAGACAAAGGCAGTAGCTATAGAGTACAGCAAACCTATGTAGGCCTTGGTGAGCAGTATCTTCTGTTCAGGCTCAAATGTATCCCCGAGGAAGTTCACTATCCTGTTAACCGTTAACCGGGCGACGACAGAAGTCAGTGTATACGAAACGAGGATGGTGATGATCAGCTCCACATACTCCATGATGGGCTGAGGTATGTTGATGAGACTGCGCTGATTGGCAAAGACTATGGATGCCATCACAAGGCTCAGGAACACGAACATCAGGATAGTCCTGTTCAGAAACGTATGCTTAAGCCGTCCAGTAAACTCATTGAGCGTTTTTCCGTTTTTCTTCCCATTGGGTGGCTCTGTGACCATACAAGCACCTTTTTCAAAAGCTTTTACCTACCATGGTCTTGGTGCTTATATATGTTTATGCCGGGAACGAGACTACAGACAGTATTGGCCCCCATAGTTCTCCTGTATGTCCTTACCGGTTAGTAGCAGAGGTGTGCCTTAAGAATAGGGTTTGGGTATGTGGGGGGGTGGTACGTTGAGAACAAACACACCTCGTGCCATAACTCTAACGAACAATTATAGTTGTCCATTGATTTAAAGCCTTGCGGATGACACTGTATTCTTATTTTATTTGCACTGGTGGGTTTTCACACTGATCCAAGATGTTTTTCATCCACTTTACAAAAACTTGAAGAAAAAAAGAAAAACAGACTGCACATCAGGCATCCTTGTTTATAAACATTGGTTCAAAAACGATATGGTATATAGAACCAGATACTCCTGCATACAAAATAGAACATACACAATAGAACCGGATAGAGAGGAGGTATCTAATGATCACTAAAAAGAAAATCACGATCTGTTTTTTTACGGCACTGCTTCTGATTACCGGCGGTAATGTTGCGGCACAGACTGAAGTCAACATCAAACCCGTGACAATGGAGGAGGCGGACCAGAATGATCCTGCAGTGTATGCAGATACCGTCGTGTGGACCGACTGGCGCAACTCCAATATAAGTTCTGATGAACAGGCGCTATGGAATGCCGACATATACATGTTCAGCATATCGGCGGGAGAAGAGATGCAGATAAGTACAGACGAGTCCCTGCAGATAGGGCCGAGGATATACGGGGACAGGGTTGTGTGGACAGACACCCGCAACGGAAGTGCCGACATATACATGTACAATATCTCCTCAGGTGAGGAGAGTCAGGTAATAGCCAATCTTTCCTCACAGGAGTATCCTGCCATCTACGAGGACACTCTCGTGTGGGTGGACATGCGTAGCGGGTATTTTGACATATACATGACCGATCTTGCAGGAGTCGAACTGCAGGATCAGGTAGAGATATAAAAACAGGAAAAAAGAGCATTGAGAGAGTGATCCGCAAAGCATAAAAAGAGTGAAGAGCCAGATTTTAGTCTTCACTCCGATATAGCCCTGAGGAAATCCCTCTCGGTTATTATACCGGCGAGGTAGTTACCTTCCATTACTGGCAGTGACCCAATATTGTTCTCCGCCATGAGCCTTGCTGCTTCGCCCATGTCCGTTCCCGGGTTTATCTTTACTGTGTCCTTTGATATAAGTGGGAGTACAGGTTCATCGAATGCTTCGTGGATATTGCCGGTAATAAGTTTTTCAAAGGCGCTGCCTTTGCCCAGGTAATGCATGATGTCAGAGGCAGTGACTATGCCCGCCACATTCCCGTTATTGACTATGGGGATCCTTCTGAAGCCGTTATCGATCATCATCCTTGCTGCTTCGCCGATGGTGGTGTCAGGAGCTGTGGTCCTTACCTTCCGCGTCATGTACTGGGATACAGGCTTGCTGGAAGCGATGCTTGCTGCAAACCGTATCAGGTCCTTTTCAGTACAGATTGCCTCAACCCTGCCCTCACTATCAACTATAGGCAAGCCGCTGGTATTATTGTCGATCATTGCACGTATGGCATCATCGATGCCGGCATTATCCCTTATGCTGACGACATTCTCCTGCATGATCTCACGCACAGGGGAATTGATAGCAGAAAGCAGGTTCCCTTGATGGCGCTCTTCCACGAACAGGTTCTTGCTGCCGCCTCCCAGGAAATCGATAATGTCTACCGATGTGACAATACCTTCCAGCCTGTTTGTGCCGGCATCTGTCACCGGTATCCGACGGAATCCGTTGCCTGTCATGGTCCTGATGGCGTTGATGATGCTGGTCGTCGGAGGCATGGTCAAGACCTCCCTGCTTGCCACAACCATAACACCACCCTCATGCTTCGATATACGCTCATCGAAGTCGACAGGCCCGGTCTTTATCCTGCGGCTGTCGTTATACAATGCCGAGCCCTTCTGCTGGGCAGGCCTGTCATTCTGGTGCAGGTTTTCCCGCACCCTTGATTCATTCTCTGTAACCCTTATCTTATCCCTTATTGTCAAATATATCACCACACTTTTTGTTACATCCAACCCCATTAAAAAAGAGAGGAGCGAAAATATGAAGCTTTATATTACATATCCCCGGCAGGCAAACCGGTTGCTGTCATAAACCCGTTCCTTCCAGGCACGCTCTCAGCAGATCATGCCTGTCCGCAATACCCACCAGTTTACCCCCGTCCGTAACGCTGATCCTGCCGATGTCATTGCGAAGTATCTCCCCGATGGCCTCACTTATCGAGGACTCCGGAGCTACCGAATACAGAGGAGTGGACATTACCTTTTCCACCCTCATAGAACCACCGGAACTTCTTCCGTGCATATTTGTGGTACCTATCCTTGCATAACCGGCCTTTATTATATCAATTCTGGTAACAATTCCCATTGGTTCTTTTTTGTGGGATACCACAGGGATGCCGGTGTAATCCCAGTGAAGCATATTATCCCATATCCTGGAAATGCTATCGTCCGGATACGCTGTCTCTACCTTGGTTGTCATTATCTCCTCAACAGAGGCAGGAGACCTCTTCGTTGGCTGAATATGCCTCAGGAGATCTACGTCGCTCAGTATACCGACGAGCGTCCTGTCAAGGGTCGAATTCACCACCGGTGCATGATGCTGCTTTGCATCAAGCAACTCCCTGGCGGCCCTGAGAATGTCCATATCCGGCGTTATCAGGGGTGTCTCCCGGATGTATCCCCTTACGGTCACATTGGACTTACTTGATCTGATATTAAGCACGTCCTGATCCAAAAGGACACCCAGCACCCTGTTCCCCTCGTCCACCACAGGAAGAACTCTGAGAAAATTATCCCGGATCACCTGCCGGGCATGAGTCATGTAGTCGTCCTCCCTGATGGATACAGGGTCTTTTGACATTACTCCTCCAACTGTTATTCTTTCACTTCCTAGGGTAAAAGCTCACACTACAGCACATCTTCCCCAAATAAAAAATGACTCCGCAACTATTTAAAACCAACCTCTGGAAGGCGTAACCGATGGTATGAGAGCTATGCAAGACCTGACCCGCCCTCAGAGGACGGGTAGGATCCTAGTTCTCTGCCGGCCGCTTCCTTGAGGCAAGGAACATGGAAAGCATCTCAAGATCCTCATATGGGATCTGCATTTCCAGAAGGACCGGCCTGGAATGGAACTCCGAAAGCTCCAGTTCATAGGATTCCACATTCTTCTGCCACTCCCCAATCAATCTGGACCTTTCCTCGGGGGAAATATCAGACTTTGAAAGCGTGTCAATTATCCAGGAAGCAAAGTCCCTGATTATCAGGAATCCCACAGGACATGGCTGCAGACCTATAGTAGTACCTGATGTGTTCACCTTGAAAGGATACAGGCCGCATACAGTGGGCCTTCTCTCATACACGTGGCATCTGCCGGTGTCGTTCAGGAAGGAACATGGAGCCTGCATGAGATAAAGGCTGGGAGAGTTAGCGTCATTACATATCTTGCCTGCTCTTGCGGGATCAAGGGAGGACAGTACTTTCAGCTCATCCTCGAACATGTGTATCTGGCCCTTGCTGCAGCAATGGGACTGGCATGAGGGTGGGCATTCATAATGCCTGAGGATGCTCTGGATGATATCATAACGGACTGCCCTTTTTACGGCCAGGCTGATGGCCACACTTTCTCCCATGATCTTTTTCACCGACTCTGTCTTCGTTTATAAAAGAGTATAAGAGCGGAGTAAAATGACAGGAAGCATATAATGCTTTTGCTGGCAGAGCAATCATGCTCTTTCAATCTTTCACGCTCCCTGGTTCTTTCACTTTTTTCTCATCGCTAAGCAAGCTGCCATCCTTGAAGGTGATCACCCTGTCAACATATTCAATGTGCCAGGGTTCATGCGTTACCATCACGATCGTCTGGCCATATTTCTCATTCAGGTCCTTGAATACATCCAGCACCTGTTTTGAATTGGCGGTGTCCAGGTTGGCACATGGCTCATCGGCAAACAGGATGTCCGGTTTCTTTGCAATGGCCCTTGCGATTGCCACCCTTTGCTTTTCGCCACCCGACAACTCATCAGGAACCCTGTCATGCTTTCCTTTCAGGCCAACTTTTTCCAGTGCCTCAAGGGCAGTCCTGTACGATTCCTTCTTTGACTTCCCTTCCATCAAGGAGAGCAGGTACACATTTTCGGCGGCGCTCATCTCGTTGATAAGCGCATAGTCCTGAAAGATATAACCGACCTGTGTCAGCCTGTAGTAACTTCTTTCGGCCTCAGGCAGGCTTGAAACCTTTAGTCCCCTGATCGTATATTCCCCGCCTGTTGCATCGTCCAGAAGTGCCAGTATCCTTAACAGGGTCGTTTTTCCGCTTCCTGACGCACCCATTATGGCTACGAATTCCCCTTTGTTGATCTCAAATGAAACACCCTTAAGGGCCCTGACAGCCGTGTCCCCTGTGCCGTAGCACCTTTTCAGGTCCTTTACTTTTATCATTGTTACCGTCCCCAGATGGCTTTGAGTATGCTTTCCCTTGATACGCTCCAGGCAGGGAGTATCCCGGCTACCACTGACAGTGTAAGCATGGTGACTACGCTCTGGACAAGCAGCACAGGATCAATAACTGGCCTTACCTCCATGGTCTCATAGAATGTTACCGGATTCGCCTGGAAGTAGAGCATAAGTGATAAGTATAGCACCAATCCTGCGGATATCCCCAGGGAAACATAGAAGGTGCTGAGGAATGCATAGGACAACACGATGGACCTGGGGGTGATGCCCACTGCTTTCAGGATGCCGATCTCCTTTTTCCGGTTCAGCACATTGATGTAGATTATGATCAGCACCAGTGCTGCGCCCACGATCAGGCTCACGATCTTGGACATGGTATCTATGGCGCCCATGCTTTGCATTGCCTGCCTTATGAGAGACTCCGACTTGTCGGCCCATGTAAATATCTGCTCATTCACGCCCGCCTCTCTTATCTTGTCCTGTATCTGTGCTTCAGTTCCCTGTTCTTTAACCCTGACCACTACACTGGTGGCTTCTTTTCCTTCCAGACCGTACACATCCTCTATCTCTTTGTAGTGGACCAGGGCGTTGAGATCGACAACCTCGAATGTGCCTTCCATGATGCCTTTGACCTTGTATGTCCTCTTTACCCCGTTGCTGTAGGTTACATCAACGAACGCTCCCGGCCTTACTTCCCCCAGGTTGTCATATATCTCGGAGCCAAAGCCGGCCCCTGCGATCATAGCGCCAATGATGATCTCGTCCCTGGAAAGATCGCTCAGGAAGTCGCCTTCAGAGATAATGTATGGATACCGCGAGATCTCGTACTCTTCTGTGGGAAGCATTCCGGTTATCGTTACACCTACGACCTTCTGCTTATGGTTGATGGATGCTCCCACATCCAGTCTTTTTGTAGCGGCTCTCACACCTTCCACAGCCCTGACCTTCTTCAATACGTTATCAGCATTGTTGATGTAGGTGTTATCGCCGGTTGGCTCAATGACGATATCCCCGTAGGGATAGTCCTGCATGAATCCGGTGAACAGGCCCAAAAGCCCTCCTATCATTGACGGAAGGAACACTAAGTTCATAAAGATAAGGGAAAGGACAAAAACTATGAAGATCAGCGTTTTCTTGTTTCCCCTCTTCACACTGCAGTATGCAATGAGGGCTCCCACCCTGATATCATTGATCATACCGGACCCTCATTCTTTCCTGTCGCTATCGGAGTTGCCGTTGCCTTCCATGAGCTGCCTGATGACTGCATCTTTTGATCTTGTGGTCCTGTAATTATAGTAGATAAGGCCGCCGATAACTGCCAGGATAAGCAATATGAGTATAGCTGTTCCTGCCCCGCTGCTCTTTTCCATCACAATGAGATTGATGTTCGTTCTGATCTGTTCCTCCCCGAAATCATCACCATATGTTATGGTTACAGGCACTTGGTATTCTCCTGCCTCATCCGCTACAAAAGTGATTACAGCAGGCCCGTCCTCATTGGGATCAAGGGTTCCTATGAAGGATTCCTTTAATCCCCTGAACGGGTGATCGTAATAGACCCGTACTGAATTTATGGTATTATCACCGGAGTTTTCGATCCTCATTGTCAGTTCGACAGTATCCCCTTCGTAAGGAAGGACCGGATTGACTTTCACGGATGCAACGTTCAGGTTCCCTTTCCTGTCAAGCACGGTCAGCTGGATGTCATATTCGTCCCTCTGCCTGCCGTAGTCGTCTTCATAGCTTATGATGACAGGGATTACAAATGATCCGGCCGTGCCTGCCTTGAACTTGAACAGTGCGGTCTGGTTGCCACCCGGGGCAAGGGAGCCAACTGTAGAGTTGGTGATTCCCTTAAAATTATGATCTAAGTTGACTACCACGGATTTTGCTATTCCCTTACCGAAGTTCTCTATCTCCAGATTCAGATCGACAGTATCTCCCTCATAGATGTATCGGGGATTTGTCCTGACAGAGGATATCCTCGGCTCTGCATGTTCGCCTGTGACTATCACTTCGGCATCATAGTATTTTACTACGTATGCATCCTCACTTCCGTATGTCAGCCTCATTTTTATTATATGAGGGCCGGGTTTTGCATCAGGGGTTGTCCTCATATGGTACCTCAGCTGCCTTTCACTGTCACGGTACACGAACCGGGGAATATAGGCGACCAGGCTTTCTGTGACTATGATGTCCGGAGGGATGCGGATTATTTCAAAAGTGACGTCCTCAGGAACCCTGGTGCCGCAATTCTCGAGGCTGATACCCACGGTGAACTGCTCATTGATGCCTACCGAACTGGGGCTTATGTCCTCCACAACCGCTGTCAGACACTCATCACCGGCAGAGACTGCCTGGACAGTATTTGCTCCTGCCAGAAGGATTGTAAGTACCAGCAGGAACATGTATGTCTGTTTTGTAGTGTGATTCATTCTGTGATCATCTCTTTTTGTATCTTTTCCGTATATTCGATCAGGTTCTTAAAAATGAGATCCAGTGCAAGCATCTGCCGGTAGTATTGTTCTATTACCCTGAGTGTCCTTTCGGAACCTTCAGCTTTGCTCTTCTTGCATTTTTCAATTATGCCGGGAATGTCGTTCAGCGCAGGAGCTACCATGAATTCACTTTTGGCCCTTATTGCAGCAATGGTCAGCGTCAGCATATTCCTCTGGACTGAGAAGTAGAGCTTCTTTGAACCGGGCTTCTTTGTCTTCTCCACGAGATTTATACCGCTGAGCAGCTTCATTGTTGCACTGACTGCCGAAAAACTATACCCCGTGGCAACAGAAAGCTCTTCCAGTGTCACCGGGTCCGGTTCAGAATACAGGATTGCTATCAGCCTGGAAGACAATTCGTCAATCCCCTGGGATTTTATCCCCTGATACACAAGATTCTCAAATTCCTTTTTTGCAGTTTTCATTACAACCACATTTACGCGATTTCCAGTGATTGCAGGAAATGTGATAAGCCAACTTATATAATTTCTGGTGGTTATAGTGGGAATTGAGCTGCTTGGAAATGCAGAGAAGGGTCGTAATCCATCCCTGACAGTCAAAATAGACTTCAAAAAATAAATATAAACATTAATCTCCAGTTTTTAGCTCTGTAGAAAACCTTAGCTCAATTTGAATCACGAGAGTTTACAAAAGACACAGAGGATAAAAGGCATTTAAGAAATTCTCTGTGAACTTCGTGTTCTCTGTGGTTGGTGTTATGCATGCTGCATGAGCATTTCTACAGAGCCCCTTTTTGAAACTCACCATCAACCCAAAAAACCCGCATGCGGCTGCCGGGATTCGAACCCGGGTTAAAGGCTTGGGAAGCCTCTGTCATACCGCTAAACCACAGCCGCGCGCATGATACATCCTTAATATTACTTCTGAGATTAAAGGCTTTATGGTATCGGGGGGTCCGGTCGGGGGTATTCTCAGAGGGAGTACCTGAGCTTCTTGCGCTCATGTGCGACCGGAGCTTCACTTGTTCCCTGGATGCCCAGCTCTTCCATGATAATGCAGATCAGGTTGTGCCTTGTCTTTTCTCTTGAATCGAATGTGCCCCTGTACTCTGTTGTGAGCTTCAGGCCGTCGTGGTCGGAATCCAGGTGGAAGCGGGCGTCCCCGTAGCCTGCGGACCTTGCCTTCTCCCGGATGCTCTCTATCCTGTCGTCGAGATATGAAGGGATATCCTTCAGGTAATAATCGAAGGTCAGCTTGAACTTGCCCTTGCCATGGTTCGTGATGGTTTTCTCAAGGAAGACCTTGTTGGGTATCTTATGGAAATCCTCGTACGTGGAAGGAGTGTGGTCCACTACCACATAGAACAGGCCGATGTGCTTGACCATGCCTTCCTCGTCCCCGATCTCGATGTAATCGCCTATCTTGAAGGGTTTCTTTGTGAGAAGAATGAACCAGGCGAAGTAGGAGAATATGACATCCCTCAGGGCAAAGGCAAAACCGGTAGCAATAAGACCAAGGAATATGGCCATGTCCCTGGAATCGATGCCAAGCTGCCAGAACACCACCAGCGTTGACAGGACGTATATGAAAGCAACGTAGATCTTGCTGAACAGTATCTTCTCTTCCTGGGTACCTGCACCATCAAAGCGGTTGGGGACCAGATAAATGGTCAGCTTGATGAATACCGTTGCAAGGGTATATGACACCAGTATGGTGACAATCGCCTCCAGGAAAACAAGGATCAGTTCGGGAACAACTATGTATTCCTGCCTGATCGCTATTATGGCGGCCTGGAGGGGAAGGATCACGAACATGAAAAACAGTATCAGCTTGTTGAGAGCCTTGTTGATAGGCCCTGCCTTGACACTTTGATCAATGCTTCGTCTGCACGTTTTTTCCTCAGTATCTTACTAATGGGCATAATCCATCGGGGTGGTCGTTAAAGCGTGCAATGGAGATATAATTGGGGAATACACATGGGGAATTTATTAAGCGGTCCTGTGTTTTTCAATTATTTCCTCGAAGGAGTCAGCAACATACTTTAAGTTTTCCCTGCCGACCTGGTAGGTGCTGAGCTTGAAATATTTGGTCAGTCCCGACTTGATGCCGTGGATGTTCCTTTCCTTAAGCTCCCTGTAAAGGAAGTAGCGGCCCTTCTTAGCGGTCTGGGATATCTCGTAGAACACAGGCGCCTCAAAGAACATCAGATCGTGATTATGCGGCTTCTCACCTTTCTGCACGATGCCAAGGTCGGCCATCCTTGAAGAGAACCACCTGGCGTCCGCCACCTCACTATCCCAGTTCCGGGTGCGCTGCACCACATGCGGGAAGGAGGCGATCATGGTCATTATGGGAGCGCCTCTTACAGTGCAGCCCAGCATCTCCACTTCCTTGGAAGGATGAGTAGGTGATTTTGCAAATACCGCATCAGCATATTCCTCCCTGGCACCCAGAACGCCTATAGGCCCGGAGGAAGCCATGGACTTGTGCCCGCTTCCCACTATAAAGTCCGCACCCATTGCCTTTGCATCGATGGGCATCCTGCCGACGGAGTATGCACCGTTCACCATCAAAGGTACGTCATAGCTGTGGCAGATGTCAGATATCCTCTTCACGTCCGCAAGGTTGCCATAGTTGCCGTCAGGATAGGTCACCTGAGCAAGTGCAGGCGGCCTTCCTGTTTTAGAGATAACTTCCTCGATGGCTGTAGCGTAGCCTTCAGCATCGGTCCTGTATTCGGGGCTTTCGCTATGCGGGGCCGTGATAATATTGAGCCTTGCACGCTGGGCTGCAACAAAGGAAGAGTAGTGAGCTACCTTGTCCAGGACCATGTAGTCACCTTCCTTTGCCATTGAGTGCATCACAGCGAACTTGGATTCCCTTGCCCCGTGTGTGAGCCTTACAGCGTCGGTGTTGAGGAACTCAGGCAGTGCACTGTGGACGAACTCCTCGATAGGGGGTTTCTTGATAAGGTCCAGCACCCCTCCACAGAAGTCACATACCGAGTAACCGTCTCCCCATTCAAGGAGCGCACGGCGGGCCTCTTCAGTAAGCTTGCCGCCTGTCTGGAGCGGATCGATATTGATCGCATCCTTCGGTTCACGTGGGATAAAACCAAACTTCTTCAGTGCTGCATCATCAAGCGCCATCGTCTTCACCTGTAGGGATTCTTATCACAATTACCTTTTTGCATAGTGAGCCAATACTAATTAAGAATATTCATTGAGGCAAACCGGGAAAAGATTCTATGGAAGACAAAAAATACATGCGAGCGCAACTCTGAGCCAGGCTGCTACCTCTGAACACTGAGCAGAAAGAGAAAATGCACCTTGGGAAAGGTGCTTCATGCGTCTACTGCTTTTGAAAAAACAGTGATGAACTCGTCGCACTGGGAAACCAGTACTGACAGAGCATCCTTTATAACTTCTATAGGATCGGCGCCGTCTGTTTTAACAAAGAGCACAGGGTCGCTGATAGAAACATGTTTCATGTCGTAGGTTGCTATCTGTACCCTGCTGTCAGCAAGGAGGACCGACTTGAGCATGTTAAGAAGGGTATGGGTCTCGCCCTTGATCTCAAGATGCATCTCGTCTCCGGTCTTATCAATGATCTTCAATTCCATCTTTATCTCACCTTGGTAATAGATATTCAGATTATTCCGGTTCCGTAATCGGAGGATAATTTTCTCTTCTCAATATAACCGCATGAAGGGCACTTGAGCTTGTTGCCATCCTTCTCAAGTACTGTCCTGCACCTGGAGCAGTTGGCTCTCATGACACCAAGCGACTCTTCTGCAGTGCTCAGGCGCATGTTCTGGGTATTGATAACCCTCGCCTTGACGATATCGGACATGGAGAATTCCTGTGAAAGGTTCTTTACATAGGAATCCCTCACGTTGGAAACGTGAATAGCTGCCGGGCCATCCATCCGGAACTCACGCTCTCCCTTGTCCTTAATGGCACCGATCTCCACAAGGACTACAGATTCACGTATGTTGCTTATGCTGCCAACGACAATATCCCCTTCATTGAGCTGCGGTGGTGTCTTTGTCTTGGGAAGCACGGATATCACCCTTGAGTTCCTGTCAACATGCACATACCCTGTGCCTATCGAATGTATGTCCCCTACATCGACGTAGGTGCCTTTACCGGCTGTGAACTCCTCGGTAGTACCTATCAGGTCACCGGGCATGACAAAAACACTTTCTTTTGCATCCATTTTGTATTCTTCCTCTGAACCGCTCACTTGCGGGGTCTTGATTTTTTCTGCCTCAGGTTCTTTGGCCTTTGCCTTCGCTTTTGCAGCAGAGTTTTTCCTTGCCCCTGATTTTGCAGCTGGTGCTTTTTTAGCTCCCGCTTTCTGGTTAAAGCCTTTCTTGGTTTCTGCAGGTTCGGCCCGGGCAAGGGGGGCTTCAACAGATGTATCAACTTCACTGGCCTGCACATCCCCTGAAGTGGAGGACTTTATCTTTCTGCGTGAAGTCTTTCTCCTATTTCTTATCCTAATTAGCATCCCTCTTATGAAATTGGAATTGGGTTAAAAGTTTGAAAATACTGATCCTCGAATAAAACATCATTATGCCTTAAGCATTTATCGCACAATGCGGTAAATCTCTACATTGATAATCTCTACATCTTTCTTATGGAATTTGAATGTTCTCTTTAGTGGGAACGCGGTTGTATACCAGTCGCTTATCCTGGCATCACCTATGAACCTGCTGAGAAAATCATGGCTCCCACTATTATGGATGGAATATACCACATCACTGGTTCTCAAGGCACTTAAAAGGAACGGTCGGTCATTACCTTTGGCCTGGGCACCGAAAGGAGGGTTCATCACCGCCGTCCGGGCATGCCCCTCCATCTCAGAGATATCTGCGTGCACGAATTCCACATCCATGCCCATTGTTTCGGCGTTCCTGCGAGCGATCTCAAGGGCCTTGCGGTCGAGGTCAAAACCTGTGACTTCCCTGGCACCCAGCAGCTTTGCCCCTATGGCGAGTATGCCGGTCCCGCACCCCAGGTCAAACACCGTGTCCTCCAGGTCACCCTGCATGTAGGCAAAATGCAGCAGCTCGGCAGCAAGGACAGCCGGGGTTGCGTACTGCTCAAGAGCGGCACTCGGCGACTCGAAGCCCTCCACCTTCTCAAGCAGCATCTCAAGCTTACGCTGTTTCAAGGGTCAATCACCTGTGATCTCGTCAAATACAAGCGATTCCCATTCCCTTTCTCCCAAGACGATCTCGAACTCCTGTGGCGTCAGCATGGGAGCACTGAACCTGCCCACCTCGTCGATCGCAAGTCTTGGGCAGGCAGTGTTCACAAAGGCATCCACCTTGAACTGGAGCAACTGGTCCGGTGTGACCAGGTCCATTATGAGTATATGGGCACTCCGGTCGTGCCTGAGAGCCATCTCTTTCAGTTGCTGAGCCAGATGCATGCGTTCCTGTCCCGGCTTGGAGGATACGACTATCCCGAAGACCTGTGCATCAAGGGACTTGGCGATCACTGCGCTTCTCTGCCTGAGCACCCTTGAGAAATCCGCCCGGCGGATCTCGTTCACGAAAGGATCTGCGATCAGCACGCTCTTCCCCGTCGCCAGCGCCACACCCATTGGATGGAACTCGCCGCTGCCTATGTAAAGGTACTCGTCACACTCCTCCCTGCGTCCCGCAGAGAAATTGCAGCCCAGCACCTGCCCCGGATAGGCGATCTTGCTGTCGCCGTGACCTATCACGCACTCCTTGCCTGCGGCTTCCAGTATGCTGCAGGCGTCCTCCAGCTTGTGGACATGCTGCACTGTAGTGAGCAGGCATATCCTGTGCCCGCTTAGTTCAGGCAGTGCCTTCCTGACAACATCGGATACATCCACCCCGGACCTTACCTCGATGAAATACACCTTATCCTGCATTGCATTATCATCCAGAGGTGCGTGACCGAAATGGAAAAGCACATCCACCTTGTTGAGCAGGGCCAGGTCGAGGTCACATGCCCCGAAGCAGGGATTACCGGATATGATCACGTTCACACCTGTTGCGGATTCCAGCCGGGCGGCAATCCCCTGGGACCTGCGCTTGAAGCCTTCCGGGAACTGCAGGCCTATGACCCTGGCATCGGTATCCCTGGTTATGGAAATGATGCGCTCTATCTGGAAATCGAAACCTTCCCCTGCCATCTTAATCCTCTATGCAGACCCCGTTCTCGTTCACACTGATCCTGACAAGGGTCTTTACCTCGAAGCCCATGTCCTTCAGCCTTGAAGCGCCGTCACCGCGCTCTATGACTACAATGGTATCCGATACCTCCACCCCTGCATCCCTGAGCACGGTAAGCAGCGGTATGAGAGTGCCCCCGGTACTGAGCACATCGTCCACTATGAGCACCCTGTCGCCTTTCTTCACAGAGTTCACGAACAGTTCGCCCTTTGAGTATCCGGTCTTTTGCGAGAGGACTATCTCCCCGTCAAGAGCATACTGGCGCTTCCTGATTATGGAAAAGGGAATGCCGGTTCTCATGGAAAGAGAAGTTGCAAGGGGAATACCCATTGCCTCTATGGTCAGTATCCTGTCAACATCCATATCGGCTATCCCTAGAATATAGCTGGTGATCTCTTCAAGCAGTGCCGGTTCCAGGAATGGCACACCGTCAGATATCGGATGTATGAAATAGTTATAGTCACCCCTGCGCACTATAGGGGCGTTCCTCAGGGACTCGTGAAGTTTTTCAAGCATAATATGGCTTAATACGCGATATGATATAAAAGCAGGCTGTCAGCGCCCGTACTAGACAAGCGCGAAATCAGTCCTCGAGTCCCTTTCCTGAGCGATTGCAGAATACAGGGCCTCTTTGCTCAGCGAACCGGGATGATAGTAACTGCCCCTGCTCTGCTCAGCCATCTCCTTCACCAGTTTTGAGCCCGTGGGGCTGATATCCACCAGAAGCATGTTGACATGGTGACTGGCTATCTGTTTGCATACCTGCAGTATTTCCCTCCTGATGTTGCCTCCCAGGTGCAGGGAGCAGTTGGCTGTCCCATCTGTCACTAGCACCAGTATAGGCACAGCGGAGGGTTCCTTTTTCACTTCGCGCAGCATGGTGTCAAGTCCGACAAGCATTCCTGCGGCCATGGGAGTGGTGCCGCCGAAGGGAACCTTCTCAAGATAGCACTTGGCAGCCTCTACAGATGACGTGAAAGGCAGTACAAGCTGGGAAGACCTGCCACTATAGGTTACCAGTGAGACCCTGTCCCGCCTCTGGTAGGCATCCTTGAGCAGGGCTACGACAACGCCCTTGGTTATCATTATCTTATCGTGCTCGTCCATAGAACCGGATGTATCAAACACTACAGTTATCAGGCTGGATATGCGTCTCCTGCGGACTTTCTCCCTGATGTCGCCCTTAAGGATCTCAAGCTTGCCATCCTTTGCATGGAAAGCAGCTGCGCGTACCGTAGGAGCTATCGCGATATCCGTGATCTTCTCACCGGGCATCCTGTAACGAACATAGCGCCCGCGCTTGCTCTTGGTCAGCACTTCCGCACGCCTGCCGGATTTCAGCCTGCCTGAAGCAAGTCTCTTCTTCTGGGAATTACGGGCAAAATCGTTCATTATTCTGCCCACCGTCTTGTCCTCCTGCAGTTCCCTGTGCACTAAATGATCTGCACTGACACCCTTTTCTTCCGGCCAGCTATCCAGCCCAGGCGATAAGTGTCCCTCATCCTCTGAAGTAGCATCCACAGGCACATAATCCCTTGGCACCAGTTCAAGAAGGGCCCCTGAGTTCCCATCAATTATCCCTACGGGGGTATCTGGAGCCGATACATCTTTCATACTAAGGATAGAAGCAGCGGCAGTTCCTGTCTCTGTGAACGATGTCTCAGGGCTTATGTTTGCCATACTTCCCAGCAGAGGCTCAAAGAACTTTGATGGTTCCATTTCCAGGTGATCGGAGTCCGCCAGGATATAGACTGTACTTATCTCTCCGGGCCTTACCTGTTCGATGTTCCGATACAGGACCCCGTAAAGAGCATCAGTGTCCTTTTTACAGATATTATCCACTCTCTCCCGGGGTATGCGCAAGCCAAGCACGGCTGCGCCCAGGTACATCACCTTCACCCCGTAGTTGCGCGGCAGGTTCATCCGAAGTTTCCGGACATGGTCACCAGAGTTCATATGCACACCCTTCACAGATTACCTTCCACAACAGCCCTCAACTGGTCAGCGCTGAATTCCTCCTCCTCGAAGGGTTTCTTGCGCATCCTGTGTGGCAACACCATTTCAGCAGCCTCGATGATGTCATCGTTTGTGATGCGCTCCCTGCCCTCATAGGCTGCATTGGTGCGCGCCGTGCGCTCGATCATGATATCAGCACGGTGGCCGTCCACATTGAAGACAATGCATATCTCTGCAATGGTGCGCAGGTTATCCCTTGTAGTAGTCACCCTTGGCAGCAGCTGCATGGCCTTGAGGATCTTTGAACGCAGTTTTTCCTGTTCGCTCTCAAACTCGCGCATGAATATCTTCGGATCCTCATTAAAACGGTTCCTCCGCTCTACGATTTCGATACGCTGCTCCACATCATAGATACCTGTGACCTCCACCTGGAGCGCTATCCTGTCAAGCAGCTGCGGCCTGAGCTCTCCCTCTTCCGGGTTCATGCTGCCCACTATTATGAAGTTAGCAGGATGGCTTACGCTCACTCCCTCACGCTCAACGGTGTTCACGCCCATTGCTGCCGCATCAAGCAGTGCATCGACTACGAAATCGTCAAGGAGGTTGATCTCATCCACATAGAGAATACCACGGTTAGCCTGTGCAAGGATACCAGGGTCGAAAGCCTGCACTCCCTGCCTGACAGCTTTTTCTATGTCAAGGCTGCCCACTACCCTGTCCTCGGTGGCACCTACTGGCAGGTCCACGACCTTCATCTGTCGCTTAAGGATGCGCAGGGTTCCTTTCGAGCGCTTCTCCATGCATTCCCAGCATAAGTTCTCCGGGTCTGCGGGATCGCAGTTGAACTTACAGCCTTCGACTATTTCGATCTCAGGAAGTATCTCCGCCAGTCCCCTGACGGCTGTGGACTTGGCTGTTCCCTTCTGGCCGCGTATAAGCACCCCGCCTATTGAAGGGTTTATCGTGTTCAGTATGAGGGCCCTGAGCATTTTCTCCTGGCCTACCACAGCAGATATGGGATACAACACCCTTTCCACTTTTGTTATCGGACGGATGACATCCTCCAGAGGACTGACTGGTTTTCCAATGTCTTTGGGGACTTCTGTTATTGTTCCACTGATGTTCAAGCTCATTTTATCGCCTTCCGGGCAAGATTACAGGATCGTGTTTACAGGTACCTCAGTATTATCGCGGATATCAGTGCCAGGAAAAGCAATACCAGCCCGATGGCAAACAATCCGAATATAATGTTGGTGTGCGTTTTTCTATCGTCCCTTTTTGCAAGGGCGTTCAGCTCATACAATGAAACTGTCATGGATATAAGGAAAATAATAGACGAAACAAGCAGGAGGGAACCTGCGACGACTATGTATTCCGCTGTCCAGGTAAGAGCCTTGGCATTAAGAAGATCGATAAAAAAGTCCTTGCCGTTCCTCTCGTATGCCGAAGTAATCCACATCATTGTGTAAGCGATCTCTGCCGCACTCAGGATGACAGAGCACACTGCAGTTGCAAACAGTGTGATCATTGTTCCTACGTCAGGGATCTTCAGGTCAATTTTCCATTCATCACCCAAAATTTCACCTTTTTCAGACTATTTAATATCATTGTGAATATATCAAGCGTATTATGATATTATAATAATAAAAATGTATTTACATAAACCTGGCCGAATAAAATGGGTTTCCGAGTAGAAGAAAAAGCCGGCCTGAAAGCAGGACTTTTTATGATTTAAAAAGACGCATCAGCTGCCGGGACAGCTCCATGCTGATCTCCCGGGTCTTCATGAGAGTATCAGCACGCACGACCCTGCATCCCATATCAGCAAACATTGTATCATCCACCGGGTCACGCTGATCGATCACCATCACTTCAAGGAAGGCCCTGTAGTATGCAGCCACCCCCAAAGAAGAAACAGGCAAACCTTTCGCGCGCATAAGTTTCCCGGCAGGGCCGCTCACCGGCTCATTGCCTATTATCGGGCTGACCGCGACCACATTCTTCTTCCTGAGGATATCGGTCATTCCAGGCAACCCGACAATGGGCCCTATACTGGTGATTGGGTTGCTGGGGCCTATCAGCACATCATCCTCGGCTTCCAGCACCTCTGCAACAGCAGGGGAGATGGAAGCCTGTCCTATCCCTTCCTGGAAGACGTCCAGCACTTCAGGTTCCCCGCGGCCGGCGATCCAGAAATCCTGGAAATGCATCTTGCCCTGAGGCGTGACAATCGTCGTGGATACAGGATCGTCCGACATGGGAAGCACCCTGGCTTTTACTCCCATGGCCACCGAGAGCTTCCTTATGGCATCGGTCAGGGCATAGCCTTGCCGGAGATACTCGGTACGCACTATATGCGTGGCCCTGTCAAGGTCACCCAGCATCATCCGCTCCCTGTGCCCGAGGGACCTCATAAGCTCGTAGGTGCGGAAGCTATCACCTTTCACGCCCCACCACTTATCCAGGTCGACCATGTCCGAAAATAGATAAAGCACAGTGTCAATGTCAGGGGTTACCAGGTTACCGGAAACCCACAAGTCCTCTGCAGTGTTCACTATAACGGTGATATCCTCTTCCGGCATCACTTTACGAAGGCCGTCCAATAACTTGGGAGTCCCTGTCCCGCCTGATAGTACCAGCATGATAATTTCTCTCTGAGCTTATCGGTATAGATGATAAATGGATAACGCTCAAGATAGGATTTATACCATGAAATATATTTAAAGCATATGAAAGTCATCCGTGACCCCATCCATGGATATATAGAACTTGACGCCCTCACCCTGGCCCTTATAGATTCATCTCCCATGCAGCGCCTCAGGAGAATAAGCCAGCTGGGGCTTTCAAACCTTGTTTACCCCGGAGCCAAACACACCCGTTTTGAACACTCCCTGGGAGTGATGCATCTTGCAGGCATGCTCACAACCAGGATAGATACTGTTTCAGGAGATGAGAAAGAGGAACTTAGGGTAGCTGCGCTGCTTCATGATCTTGGCCACGGGCCTCTTTCACATGTAACCGAGGGTCTTGTTAAGCATTATACCCGCCAGGGACACGAGGACATCAAGGAAATACTGAGAAGGGGGGAGCTTGCAGAAATACTGGCTGACCATGGCATCAACCCGGCAAGGATCGAGAAGCATATCAAAGGGGAGACCGACTTTGGCAAGATACTCAACAGCGAGATAGATGTAGATAAGATGGATTACCTTGTGAGGGATTCACACTACACCGGAGTTGCCTTCGGGCTTGTGGACCATGCGCGGCTGATAAACGAGATGCAGTTCTACGAGAACAAACTGGTGGTGGCCACCGGGGGGGTCAAAGCTGCTGAGTCACTGCTTGTTTCCAGGTTCCTGATGCATCCGTCCGTGTACTACCATCATGTGTCAAGGATAGCTGAAACCATGTTCGTCAGGGCTGTTGAGGATCTGATCCAGCAGGATGCTCTTGATCCTTTTGAGCTCAGGATGATGGACGACTCCAACATATTTGAGAAGATCCGCAACAGTGGAGGTTATGCAGGAGAGCTTGCTGCAAGGCTGGACGGCAGGAAACTATACAAGAGAGCCCTCTATGTGGGTTTCGAGGAAGTGGGCGATAGCGTGCTCAAGCAGCGCAGGAACGTAAGACGCATTGAGGCAGAGATCGCTGACATGGTGGGCATTGACAGCAAGGAGGTTCTTATAGACATACCCAGGGACCCCGAGATAGTTGAGATGAAAGCCCTTGTCAAGGCCAACGGAAGGATGCTGCGCCTGGATGAGGCTTCGCATGTGGTGGCAACCCTGGAACAGGCCCACAGGGACAACTGGAAGATGGGGGTCTACACCACGCAGGAAAACCGTGATGTGGTCGGAAAGGCTGCCAGGGACTTCTTTGATGTTAAGAAAGAGATCAAACAGTTCCGTCTGACGGACCTGGAGGGATGAATGGAAAGGCAGGAATCCTCCCCCCGGCGCATCGAGCGCACCGCAGGCAGAGCGGGCCTTTTGCTGGAGTGGGAAAGGATCGGTGACGATCTCAGCGTAAAACTTACGGGCGGTGCTTCACATGTGGGGGCCGTGGCTGTGGGCATCTTTGACAGCGCATCAGGGCGCGCCTCGTCCTCTGTGATCACAGTACCGGGGCACCGGGAAGATGAACTTGCACTGCAGGGAGCAAGGCAATTCAGCGAAGCAATCCGCTCAGTAACGGTCTTTACTGTCGGCATCCATGTGGACGATATAACTAAAAGGGAGATTGAGGAAATAGTCTCCGTTTCAGAAGGGATGATCGAGGAACTATCCGGCATCCTGCGGGAAGGATAAAAATGGAAATAATCATTGGAATCAGCGGTGCCTCAGGCTCCATATACGGCATAAGGTTGCTGGAGATACTTTCCAGGATGGACATCGTGACCCACCTGGTAATAACAAAGACTGCAAAGCAGATAATAGAGATAGAGACGGACTATTCGGTCATCGAGATAGAGGATCTGGCAAGCCATGTCTATAGCGAAGGAGAGCTCACCGCGCCTGTTGCAAGCGGATCCCACAGGTTCGCCGGGATGATAGTGGCCCCGTGCAGCATGAAGACCCTGGGTGAGATCGCATGCGGTATGTCCAATAATCTCATAGGGCGTGCAGCAGACGTGTGCCTGAAGGAGAGACGAAGGCTCATCCTGATGCCCAGGGAAACCCCGTTCAACCAGATACACCTCGAGAACATGCTCAAAATAGAGAGAGCTGGAGCAATAATACTGCCTGCGTGCCCGGGATTCTATTCCAGGCCGGCTACAATAGACGACCTTGTCAACTCCATGGCAGGCAGGGCCCTTGACCTCATGGGAATCGATAACGAAGTATACAAACGCTGGGGATAATGGCAATTATGGGAGTCACCGGACTGAAGCATTCTCTGAACACTGTGTTCACCCTGTGGCTGCGGGAGATGCTTCGCTACAGGCGCTCACGTTCCAGGATCATCGGATCCCTGGCAACCCCGCTGTTCTTCCTGATCATAATGGGGTCCGCCCTGAGCACTACAATGACCATGCGTTCCGGTAACTATATAGATTACATGGCACCGGGCATCATCGGCATGTCCGTGCTGTTCGCATCGCTCATGGGAGGCGTCTCCATCATCTGGGACCGTGAGTTCGGTTTCCTGAAAGAGATACTCGTGGCGCCTGTCAGCCGCTTCTATACAGCTTTTGGTAAAGCTGCGGGAGGCGTTACGGCGGCTATGGTGCAGGGTACCTTGCTTATGGTGATCAGCGGCATGTTCGTTGTGGAATACGTATCCGTGACCGGGCAATTGTTAAGCATCCTGATAATGTTCATCACGGGGATGGGCTTTATCGGGCTTGGGATCACCCTTGCCTCAAGAATAGAATCGCACGAGGGATTCCAGATGATGATGACCTTCATCACCTTCCCCACATTGATGGCAAGCACTGCGTTCTACCCCATGGCTAACCTGCCTCTGTGGCTGAGCATACCCGTACAGCTCAATCCACTCACTTATGGAGTGGAAGCTCTCAGGTGGGCGCTTCTCGGGGCATCGGAAGTGCCGATCATGCGCTCCATGACAATAATCACCGTATTCTCCTTTACCATGATACTCATTGGAAGCTGGTCTTTCGACAAGGCCGGAGACCATTAGAGCCAATCCTCACGCAATCTATTTAAGCGAAGAAGTATATTGAGGAGCTACCCTTCTGAATGGGATAGTAGGGTAGCTTGGTCCATCCTCGAGCGTTTGGGACGCTTGGACCGCGGTTCAAATCCGCGCTATCCCACCATTTACTTTATACATGAGTGTATTTTCTGAAATTGCCTACATTGGATAGTTTTATTACTTATACGTTTAGAATAGGGGTCCATGGCAAAGGTCAAGGTCAAACTCTTCGCAAACCTCAGAGAGATCGCGGGTGAATCCTCGCTGTTGCTCGAGGGGAATAATGTGCAGGAGGTGCTGTCCGATCTTACGGGGCAGTACCCGGCCCTGAAGGAAATGATTTTTGAGAGAACAGGTGATGAGCCGAAGCTTCGGGGATACATCAATGTGTTCCTTAACGGGAACAATGTAAAGCACATGGACAGCCTCGCAACGGAAGTAAAGGAAGGGGACGAGATCGGCGTGTTCCCTCCCGTGTCAGGTGGATGAGCCTGAGGGGAAAGCATGGACAGCAGGATCTTTAAAGAGCGCAGCAGCGTGAAAGAGGCAAGGGACAGCTTCCTTGCTGCTATAAAGCCTCTTGAACGCACTGAAAACATCACGATCTATGAAGGCGTGGGCAGGGTGCTTGCTACCGGCATACTTGCACCCCGGAATGTCCCGCACTACCGCCGCTCAGCCATGGATGGCTATGCTGTCCGCTCGGCTGACATCATGGGTGCCTCACCCACCAACCCTGTGATACTGCAGATAGGGGATGATATTGATGAGGGCACCTGCTGCCCGGTCAGTACCGGAGCCTATGTGCCCGATGATGCGGATGCGGTGCTCATGACAGAGGATACGATATGCATCGGCGATATGATAGAGGTGCGCGCTCAGGTCCATCCCGGAAAGAACATAGGCGATATCGGGGAGGATGTGAGGAAGAACGAGATAATATTCAATAAAGGCCACCTGCTGCGCCCCTGTGACGTGGCGGTGCTTGCATCCCTCGGTATCGGGGAGATCAAGGCCTACTCCCGGCCGCTGGTTGCCATCATCCCGACAGGTAACGACCTGATCCCGCCTGATAGCGGAAAAGAGATGCCTGCACCTGGAAAAACACTGGACATCAACAGCCTGATGATAGGTTTGTATGTAAAGCAGTGGGGTGTACAACCAAGGTACTGTCCGATAGTTCCCGAGGACAGGGAGCTTATAAGAAATGCCATCTCAGAGAACCTGGATGCTGACTTTATCGTGATCTCCGGCGGTACATCCGTGGGGGAGAAGGATTATGTGCCTGATGTGCTGGCCTCCCTGGGGAAGAAGCTGGTGCATGGTGTTGGCCTCAGTCCCGGTAAACCCACAGCCCTCGGAATCATAGGAGAAGTACCCGTGTTATGCATGCCCGGATATCCTGCCGCGGGCCTAGTGGCGCTCTTTGCGTTCGGGAAACCGGCAATGCGCAAAAAGGGCAACATACCGCAGATACCTGACATCACAGTAAAGGCAAGGCTTACGGGCAAAATCAATTCCAGGGAAGGCTATGTGAGCTATGCAAGGGTGATACTGGAAGGGAATATCGCCCGGCCCCTCATGACAGCAGGAGCGGGGATCCTGAGCTCCATTGCCAAGTCCAGCGGATTTGTCATCATACCCGAGAACGTGGAAGGTTACGAGGAAGGGAACGAAGTGGACGTTGTACTGATTGAGTGAACAGGCAGCTCTTTATGAAAAACATCATTCCCTGCTCATCATAGGCACGGGAGGAGTGCTGGGGGCAACATCCAGGTTTGCACTTTCAGGCCATTTCAGCCCCTCAGCAGGCACGCTTGCTGTCAACGTGCTCGGAAGCATCCTGCTGGGATTCCTGCTCTACAGTTCCGAGTATCTTGGGTACGTGAGCCCTAGGACCAGGATGTTCCTGGGGATTGGATTCCTGGGCTCTTTCACAACATTCTCCACATTTGCGGTACAGACCTTCCAGATGCCACCCCTGAGTGCATCCCTGAACATTCTCGGGAACCTGGCCCTCACACTGGGAGGAGTGTTCATGGGCAGGGGCTCTGCCATCGGTCTTGCCACCCTTCAGGAAAGAGCGGTACTCCCTTCTGCGCTAAGTACGGTGAGACTTCCTGGCGGCACACAGGTTCGCCCAAAGGCATATGCCATTGCCGGATTGTCTGTCCTGATACTCTCTCCGGCCATATCAGGCGGTTTTCCCATGACCACCGAACTGTTCCTTGTGGGAGCAGGAGGATTTGCAGGTGCAGTCCTCAGATTCCTTGTATCAGGAACGATCCCAAAAGCAGGTGAGATCCCTGCCGGCACCCTGGCTGTGAATATCACAGGCAGTTTCGCACTTGCTCTGATCACTTTCTCCTCCGTATCCGGTTCCCTGATATACCTGGTAAGCATCGGGGTACTTGGCTCTTTTACCACCTTCTCCACCTTCGCCTATGAGTCCTTCAGGCTCATGGAACAGGGAGAGACAAAATATTCCCTGCTCAATATCACGCTGAATCTTTCCGTATGCATCGCAGCTGTCACAGCCGCATACCTGCTCACAGGGTACTGAAGGCTGAAATTGCAGCATACCCCGGCGAGGATCATATCACTCTAAGATGAAGCAGCACAGCCAGCAGGAGAAGTATCAGTCCGGTTATGAGGCGTATCTCGACACGTCTTCTTTCCTTGAAGTCCGAGACCTTCTCAGGGTCCAGTCCGAAAGCAAGCATTCCCCCCAGCACAAGTATAGGCAGGACCACGCCAAGATTGTAGATGCCCAGGTAGATGAGACCACCCGTGAAGTCGCTGCCGGAGATAAGCATGTTAAGGATGGCAAGATAAACTGCCCCCACACACGGAGCCTTTATCAGTGAGAACACCGCCCCTGCCATAAAGGACAGTAGCATGATGTTCCTGCCTGTGATATTTCCCATGAAACGGATAAAGAACCCGGGTGTTTTAAACGTGGACTTTTGATGCGACCTCATGTGATACGCATCATAGAGGTGCCATAGTCCAAGAATAGCAATTAGCACGACCATTGTCGCAGCAAGGGTTTCCTGTATGCCGGGGAAGGAACTTACAGTATTAAGGATCCCTATGCCCACTACCATGTAGGTCACAAAGATCCCTGCACAAAAACCGCAAACCAGGGTCAGCATTTCCTTGCGTGTCCCGTTTGAGGAGATGATGGCAGAAGACAGGAAAGCCATGACTGCCAGCAGACATGGATTGAAACCCGCGAGCAGTCCTGCTATGAATACAAGCAGGTGGGATTTGCCAATAATCAGGTCGTTTCCCACTGCCGTAGATCCATCCCGGGGATAAGGAGGGGTCATGGTCTCCGTGGGATTCTCGATGGCCTTTACAAGCAGGTCTTCAAGCAGTGCAGTATCCCCCTTGTAATCATCATAGGTGATGACCACACTCCTGTTGATGACAACGGCAGGCACGAGAGTTATCCCATACTGCTGCGCATACGAATACGAGGATCTTATATCATAAGAGGTAAGATTGGCATTCTCATAACGGGATGCAACATCTTCAATCACAGGAGCCGCTTTTGAACATTTGCTGCAGGCAACATCATAGAAGTATTCCACCTGCACTTCATCCGGTACGGCTGCGGCTACAGACATATGCATGACAAGAAACAGGATGGCAGCAGCTGCCAGAAGACCTTTAGTGACAGGCTGTTGAGGCACAGGTTTCTTTCTCATAGTTTTTCTCCGGGGCCTTCATGGTCCTGACATGAAGGACCTCTCCCGTGCTGGCATCCACATAGCCTTCAACCACATAGAGATTATTTGGCGCGGGACATGCGCAGGTCCGCTCCATGATCTCCACTTTCCATGCCCGGGTGCCGTCTGCTGTGCTTACGCTAAGGTTGGCCGGGATATTACCTGCCAGTTCAGTTCCCTCAACAAGCGTGGTCTTTGTCGCCCTCCAGCCTGAAACCCTGAAGTTGTCAGACATATAGGCAGCCGCTGTCGGGTCATCCTGCACCAGGCTCACTGCCCTGGCTGAACTCACATTCAGTTCGCGAGAGTCCGCTTTCAGGTGGACTGCTCCTGCATAAATACCTCCTGCAAGTATAAGAAGTGCAAGAACTCCTATGAGAACTACCGGGAGCCTCCCTTTTTCCATGAGATAACATTGTTATCTTAAGATTATATATCTTACCAGGTGGTCAAAACATTTGTATTCGTGTTCTTGATGACAGGTGACACAAAAAAGTGAGCATACACGAATATAGTATCCGGTGAACCTTTCACCGGAAAGAACAGAGAATGCAGAAACAACTCACTTATACAGTACCACTGTGCTCCCGCGCACTTCTATGAGAGTTGTGCCTGTCGCCTCGGCCAGCTTTTCAGCCGCCTGCTTTATGTCCTCTCCCTCCGGAGTGGTCTTCAGCATCTTTATCTTCACAAGGCGATATGCCTTTACCTGCTTTTTTATCTCCTCAACTACAGGATCCGTGATGCCATTCTTGCCTATGTTGAGTATTGGCTTTAAGGAGGATGCCTCCGATTTCAGTTTGTATAATTTGTCCTTTTCCATATATTGACACCTGTGATAATTGCGATTCTTTGAGATTGTATATTATGACCGATATGAATGAAAAACATATGTCCGATAAAATCAGGCTGCACTTGTGCCTGTTACACATGTCCGCCTGAAGCAGGCTTCCTGCATAGATAGACCAAATGCCGGATCACAGATTTTTGGGCTTGTTGAGAATTATGTCCGTACCTTTGATATCATACTCGAACCAGGGAGTGGGCTTTGAGGTCATGCCTACGACCCTCATGGCATAGGAATCTCCAATATCCTTTATCTCGATCATGCCGTCAAAGAGCTGCTTCAAGGTAGCTATGGTCTGAGCGTCGTGCATCTCATCCTCCACTACGTACAGACCGAAACCATTAGCAGCCTTCACACGCCCTGTGAAAACGTGCAGGAACCTGAAAACGGTCTGGAGGTTCGAGTACATCAGTATGGTGGACAGGGAATTGATGGAAAGACGAACCTTCCCTATTTTCTTTTTGACCAGGAAGTCCTCGAAGAACTGGCTGATCTTCACACCAATGCCTGTAAGGTCCACAGGACTGGAGGCCCTCTTGATCCTTGCCGTCTCAGGGGCACCCATTCCGAGGGTTTTCGTAACACAGTCCACTATACCCATATTGGATTCAGAGATGTCAAGGCCCTGCTCGGTGAACCATTCGAGCACCCGTTCTCCGGGCTCCCTGGTGGAAACTATGATCACTCCGTCATCGACACCAATGTTATGGGACAGGATAGCGTCCAGGAGCTCGTCCTTGCGGCTCATGGGCGGACCTATCATCATAAGGTTGGTGCCTTCCCGGATGCTGCCTAAATAATCATCCAGTTCCTTGATACCTAGTGAATAACCGGGCATTGGTTCTCCGTTACCGGGACAATGTAACAAGTGTTTTTGACATATCGGTGCTCTGTTCTAACTACAGTGAAGTGCAGTGCATATCTTTTGTTAATATGGGCAATATATAATTATCGCCCTATATTACCATTATTACTCTGCTATGTACATATAACAAACAATATAAAACTTTTTTCTTCACTCACCTACATGCTTAACGATATGTCCCGCTTCCGGGAGAATTATGTCCTCTAAGGCAAGTTCCACTGCAGCCGGGGAGCCGGGCAGGCAAAAGACAGCCTTGCCGAAAAGGACTCCTGCCGATGCCCGGGTGAGGATAACGGAAGTGCCAATCTGTTCAATGCTCTTGTATCTGAAAAGCTCTCCGAAACCCTGCATCTGCTTGCTGAACATCGGCACAACTGATTCTATTGTCACATCCCTTGAAGTCAGGCCCGTACCTCCGCTTGTGATCACAATGTGGGCATCCGAGGCTGCGGCCTTACCAACCGCGCCGGTGATAGACTCCCGGTCATCGTCAACAAGCTGGTAGGAAGAAACCCTGTGCCCTCCTTGGAGAATCAGCTTTTCCATGACCTGGCCGGACTTGTCCTCTGCCTCCTGCGGGGAGGAGACTGATCCGTATTTTTCAGATCTGGAGCTTGAGATAGTGATTATTGCAAAATTATAGGGGCCTTTGCTGCCTTTGTCATGTTCCTTTGCACCGGGATCGTTCATGCCAACTTTTATACGCACCCAGGTATATGAACAACTCGATGCAATCATGAGAATACTGGCAATCGATATAGGTACAGGTACCCAGGACATGGTCCTTTATGATACGGAGAGGGAGGTTGAGAACAGCCTTCTGATGGTAATGCCAGCGCCAACAGTGATAGTTGCGGGAAAGGTCAGTGATGCAACATCCCGGAGGAGAGATATATTCCTGAAAGGCAGCCTGATGGGAGGGGGACCTTCGTCAAGGGCTGTAAGGCAGCATCTCAAGCAGGGATTGGAGGTGTATGCCACCATTGATGCAGCACTTACCATTAATGATGACCTCGAAAAAGTAAAGGAGATGGGGATAAGGACAGTCAGTCAGGGCCAGGTAACTCCGGGGGACCTTGAGGAGATCGTCCTGCAGGATATTGACCTGGAAGCCATTGGCAATGCTCTGGCAGCTTTTGATATTGAGATGCCCGGAATGGTCGCTGTTGCGGTCCAGGACCACGGGAACTCGCCTGACCTGAGCAATCGCATCTACAGGTTCAGGATATTCGAGAGACTGATAGACGACGGAGGAGAGTGGCGGAATTTCGCATATGGAAGTGACAGCATCCCGGCAGACCTTACCCGTATGAGAGCAGCAGCACACATATTAGGTCAAAAGGGGACCGTTTTTATGGACACCGGACCTGCTGCAATCTTCGGGGCCCTGTTCGACACTGCCGCCAGACAGCCGTCCGTAGTTGTTAACATCGGCAACGGACATGCGCTCATGGCCCTGGTAAAAGATGACAGGGTAAAAGCCATCTACGAACACCATACATCCAGCCTCACCGGAGAGAGACTGCAGGAGCATATCATTCTTTTTGCTGAAGGCAGGCTCTCGTTCGATGATGTGTTCAGTGAGGGAGGGCACGGATGCTACATAAGGGAAGCTGAAGGCTTTGACCTCGTAAGGTCGGTCATGGTAACAGGCCCCAGGCTAAACCTGCTGAAAAACATGAAAGCAGATAGTAGAGACATGCGCCTCTGGGAGAAGCTGCATTTTGCGGCCCCCTTCGGGAATATGATGCTTTCAGGATGCTACGGTCTGCTTGCCCCGTACCTTCGTAAGAAAAGCTAAGTATGCAGGGTCGAAAGTACAGGCTGGTCCGGGTGGAAAGGACACGGGTAAGAAGTACAATAAGGCTTATAAAGTCCTAAGTAATAGGGGAAGAACCATCCAGATGAAATCGTGTCCAACGGATAATTAACGATATCAACAAATTCATATACGGATATATCAATTAGGAACGGATTAGAACTGAAATTGATAGTGACCTATCCCAATAATCAATCCAAGGAGACTTAAACTCATGGTAAGAAAACCAGGAAGTATGTACAGGAACGTGAGACAGCGTTCATTCACAAGAAGGAAATATATGGGTGGTGTGCCTGGAAGCCAGGTCATCCACTACGACATGGGTAACAAGACAGCAGATTTCCCGGTCAAGCTTTCACTCGTGGTCGACGAAAGATGCCAGATACGCCACACAGCCCTTGAAGCTGCACGTATCACTGCCAACAAGGCTATCACGGCAGCAGCTGGACGTACAGGATACCACCTCAAGCTGAGAGTCTATCCGCATGAGGTACTCAGGGAGAACAAGCAGGCAACCGGAGCAGGTGCAGACCGTGTATCCAGTGGTATGCGTGGTGCTTTCGGCAAGAACGTAGGAACCGCGGCAAGGGTTTCCGCTGGCCAGAAGATATTTACCATCTCAGTCAACAAAGAGAACTTTGCAACAGCAAAGGATGCACTCAGAAAGGCGGGACACAAGCTACCAACCCCTGTAAGGATTACCGTTGACCAGGGACTGGAACTTGTACAGTAAAGTGTTGACTTTGGGAGTGATGATATGAAAGATTACGAAGCGCTTTTGGACCGTGCGATAGACAACCTGCCAGACAAGGAGACCACGGATACCCGTTTCGTGATCCCAGAGCCCAGGATAATGATGGAAGGCAAGACTACGATCCTGGACAATTTCCTCAACATAGCGGATGTCCTTAACAGGGAACCCGATCATGTGATGAAATACCTCACACGTGAGATGGGTACGGCGGGCAAGATCGAAGGCATGAGGGCTATATTCCAGGGAAGGTTCTCAAAGGACCAGATACAGTCCAATATAAATGCCTACGTTGAAGAATTTGTCATGTGCTCTGAATGCTCAAGGCCTGACACACAGCTCACCAAGATGGAAAGAGTGCTCGTACTGAAATGCTCTGCATGCGGCGCCCACAGGCCCGTCAAGAAGAGACGCAGCACAGCGCCGGTCAAACAGGATGCCATCGAAGAGGGCAAGGAATACGAGGTCCATATCGATGCGGTCGGCTCCAAAGGTGACGGCATTGCCAAGGTGGATAAGTACACAGTCTTTGTGCCTGGCGCCGCAAAGGGCCAGACAGTGAAGATAAAGGTCAAACGCTTAAGCGGTACCCTGGCCTTCGCAGAGAAGGTATAAAGGTTATACTACCCCGGATCAGATCTACGTCTGGTCCACTTGTTTTTATTTTACTGTTGCTAACTACTGGTGCTTATTCTGTTTTTACTCATAGCAAGGAATAAGTTATATTATATAAGACCTGTAAATATAATATAGACTCTAGCTTTGCACTGAGGTTTTGAATGGCTCGCATACCCACGGGAATACCCGGATTTGACCAGCTCATAGAGGGCGGCTTCATAGAGAACGATGTGATCCTCCTGATAGGAGGTCCCGGGGCCGGGAAATCCACTTTCGGAGCGCAGTACCTCCACGAAGGCATTACAAGATACGGAGAAAACGGCGTCTACATCACATTCGAGGAATCGCCCGCACGCATCATGCGCAATATGTGGAGGCATGGATGGGACCTCGAGAGGCTTGTAAAGGAAGACAGGCTGCGCATAGTCAGGGTGGATCCCATTGCCTATGAAAGGTACATCAAGAAAAGCCAGGATGCCGAGTCAGGGAGCGATACAGACACAAGCACCATTGAAGCTGTCCTTAGGCAGATATATGCCAGTGTCAGGGAAATAGGAGCCAAGCGTCTTTTCATTGATTCCATGACCTCGCTCAAGATCACACCCGACCCGGTCAATGTCAGGTACATCATCCTTGAGTTCATCAAGAATATCGAGAGCTTTGACTGTACCACCCTCATAACAAGCGAACTTAATAATGATCCCGAACATTTCAGTGTAGAGGAATATCTTGCCGAAGGTGTTATTTGCCTTAAGGTATTCAGGATTGGCGGAGAAAGGATCAGGTCTGTCGAGATACTCAAGATGCGGGGCACCAAGCATGACGAGGTGTTACGCCCTTATGTTGTGACGGACCACGGCATCATAGTCTACCCGACGCAGTCGGTCATAGGCAAAGAAGCAGACGTTTTCTCCACAGAGATATTCAATGACAGGACAAAAACCGATGAGAGCGGATCACAAAGACTCACAGGATGAGAACATCTCTTTACTTTCAATACCTGGGCTTTCCATCAGAATGGATAAGAAGGATGATTTTATCCAGTTGAAAGCCACCGGGGGCCTTCATAAGGCATGCGCTCCTTTTCTGAACAGGATCAACGAGAGGCTTAAAGAGGAAAGGCCGGCCCTTGTTACAAAGGATCATGTCGTGGCTTCCACATGGCTCCCTCCTATTCCCAGCAAAGCTTTCAAGAGGCTTCTCATGGCCGAAACACAGATAGCCCTTGGAAGATACATCCCGGAAACGGTTTCTTTTGAGATCACCCGCCAGTGCAAATGCAAGTGCGAGCACTGTGTGGTAAGCGGCGGTGAAGGGGACCTGGGCATCGAGACTATCAAGCGTGCCATAGACGAGGTCTTGGATATGGGAGCAATGGTGATAGTATTCACAGAAGGCGATCCCATGCTGCGGGAAGAGATTTACGAGCTCATCGAGTATGTAGACAAGGAACGCGCCATTGTCAATATGTACACCCCGGGCACCGACATGACATCTGAGAACGCGAGAAGGCTCAAGGAAGCGGGACTGCACAACCTGCTTGTGAGCCTGTATTCCACCAACCCGGCAAAACATGATTCAGTACGCCGTCTTGACGGTGCCTTTGAGATGGCAACCAATGCCATGAGAATGGGACTTGAGGCAGGTCTGCTTGTCACTATGGCGACACACGTTTCTCCGAAGAACATAGAGGAACTGCCTGCTATGTATGAACTGGCAAGACAGCTCGGGGTGCATGAATTCTCCCTGTGGGAATCCGTCCCGAAGAAGCAGGGCGATGCCATCATCAGGGAGGATGACAGGAGGAAGGTCCTAGACATGTACCATCGCATCAATTCCACCGGAAAAGGACCCCGCATTTTTGCAAACTCTTATTTCGAAGGCAAGATGCTTGGCTGCATGGCAGGCCAGAGATGGCTGCACGTATGCGTGGACGGCAGCGTAAAACCATGTCCTTACATTCCTTTCAGTTACGGGAATATCACTGAGAACAGCATAAAGGACATATGGGATACCATCCGCAGGGATAAGACCTTCAGGGGACAGCGCAGCACCTGCCTTATGCAGGAGACACAATACCTTGAACTTGTGGGCAGGATACCTGAAGGAGCATCGAAGCCGTACGACAGGAAGCTGCTGGACCTGTAACACTGACTGCCTGTCTTATTCCTGTTTACCGATAATAAGATTTACATATCACCAC
>JASKKT010000060.1 GCA_030154025.1 Methanolobus sp. | reverse complement strand
AATACCATGCATAGCGATTTTCCAATGTAAATCCCATGTTTAGACATAAGAAATAACACTATCTAGGCATTTAGTATCTTAACCGATGACAAATGGATAGGGATCAACATTTCACTATTCATGAAACACCTTTCTGTCAAAACGAGCCTATGCATTCAAGCAAGCTTCTAATCTCTTTGTATCAGCTTTAATGGCCTGGATAAACCTGGAGTTGTATAACTTTTACGTATGCCTGCTACTTTTACGTATACTTGCAGGTGGACAACCTACTCAGATAGTCTGTTACTTGCAAGCTGATTAGATATAATAGTTAAAATAGAACTAATTATATAAATTACTTATCGAGTCAAATCAGATTGGTAGAAAGAGATTTTGAGACTGCCTCATAGAATTTATTGATCATGAACGGTTTAATGAAGAAGTTTGTGCATTCTTCCACAAGAACTGCCTTTTCTCTCTCTTTCATGTATGATGCTGTAACAACAATAACAGGCGTATTTGCGTTGATAGATCTTTTTATCTCCCTAAGCACATCAAAACCATCAACTTTGGGAAGTCTAAGGTCCAATATGATGAGGTCGAAGCAATATTTGTTGATGAGTTCCAGAGCTTGTTCTCCATCAATAGCCACTTCCGGTTTATGACCCTTATTTTCAAGGAGGCAAAGAACAAGCTCTAAGTTTTCGATGTTATCTTCTACGACAAGGATGTGTTTGATAGTACACACCTCCTTAGGCTCTGCAACTGAATATTTCGGTATGAAGGAACATGCAACATTTGTAATGTCTCTGAGCAGTGACTATCTTTCAGATATATTCTCCAGTTTGATTAAAGAGATTATTTCTATTTATAGTTTAGTAGTATAATATTAGTTTAGTGATATAATGGCGCGTGCATTCTTGCATCAATTGTACAAGACCTGATAATAGGTATTACGTAACTTCTTAACATAAATCTCCTTTCAATCCCAAGTTTGCATACCAAAATCTACATGCTGTTCTCTATTTACAAAATGCTAGGTACATCTGGTCTTGTACAAACTGGGGAAATTCCTGATTATGGGATCCCTAAAGTGGAGTCTCGCTGTTCTGTATTTTTTACAGAGACCATGTAAGATTTCATTGGAAAGCAATTGTGAGTGCTACTAATTATAAATATAAACTGTACGTGAATAAATCAGTTTATTCTCAACACCACAAATTTAAATTATAGCGTCGTTAAAATTTAGTCTCGGGACAAAATCTCTTATCCTCTGTAAGATTAAGACGGATTTAGGTTAAATAAGAAAATGACTAACTATATATTGCGGGTCGTGGGGGAATATGAGTCGCAAGGGAGTGGGATAGAGAAGAGATGTTGGGGAACATCTCCGATTCATAAGGAAAGAGGTGCTTAAAGCGTGGTGGCTTTAAAGGCATCTCGCCTTACTTTTCGACTAAACCAAAAAGGGTTTTTTAGTATAAAATAGTCTCGTAGTCGAAATTATTCTTCTGACAGGAATATTCTGTTCAGAGTCTGACAGTAAGACCAATAGTGGAATTATAATGAGGTCACAGTGGGATTGAGCCCCGTTTATTGTTCAGGATGATAATAGAGTTACTTTCCTTTCCTGTATCGATATGCGCACTTAGCACTTCTTGGCACCCGGCACTTTTCTTCTTATACTTCGATCACCACCTTCAATACATCTTCATTTGGTCTGGATCAGCACTATTTATTTATAATATATAGTAGATATTATTATAATATAATTGTAATCTATACGCGATTTAAATGGTGCTTAAAATGGATAGAATGCCAACTGGGATAGAGAACCTGGATAAGAAGATAGGGGGCGGATACCCCAAAGGCAAAGGAATACTTGTCACCGGAGTTCCAGGGGCCGGCAAAACCATTTTTGGACTTCACTTTCTTCATAAATCCTGTATGGACGGGAACAAATGCATAATGGTTGCCACTGAGGAAACCCCGGAGGACCTGCTTGGGCAGGCTGCGATGCTAGGGCTTGGCCTTGAGTCGTTCATCCAGAAGGGACTCCTCCAGGTAAAGCCCGTCATCGAGCTCAGGACGCGGGGAATTGCCCGCGAGGCTTGCCTTTTGGAGGACTTTAGCGATGAAGAGATAGACATCATTGAAGAGACCGGGCTCGATCGGCATCTCAGAGTTGACAGGGCTGATCTCAACATTGAAGAAATAGACATGATAGACCTGGTACGCCTTATCCCGGAAGGGACCGATGTGGCAGTCATCGACAATCTGGGGGTGCTTGCTTTCGGACTGAGTGCCAAGGACTTCAGGGACCGGTTTGATACCCTCAACCGCCTTCTGGCAAAGCAGAAGACCAGCACTCTCTATATCATGGACGAAGCGGCCTACGAGATGACACACAAAATAGCCGACTACTCCACTTACGGGGCTGTCAAGCTTTTCGTAAAAGAGAATCCCTATACTGGCAATAACGAGCGATTCTTAAGTATACCTAAAATGCGCAGCACGAAGATCACCCTTGATGTAAGCACTTTTGACATAACCTCTGCAGGAATAAAACTGAAGGGGTCCAAAAGCAAGCTTGTTGAACTTTGATCCTGTTTGCATGACTGATACAGAAATCAAGATCATCCTGTTAGATGAATAGTACACAATTATATCACTTGTAAGGAGTTGTTGATATTTCCGGCGGGCAAAAGTCAAAGATACTCATTGTTGATGATGAGATAATGAATACAGAGTTACTGAAGGCCTATTTAGAGGATATGTATGAAGTGATCACCGCATTCAATGGGCAACAGGCACTTGAGAGTGTCGTGACCAACAAGCCTGATATCATTCTGCTGGATGTCATGATGCCTGACATGAATGGATACCAGGTATGCGAAAAGCTCAAGCTTGACCCTTCAACCCAGTTCATACCTGTGATAATGGTAACAGCCCTTTCTGGAAGGAATGACTGGATCAGCGGTATTGAAGCCGGAGCTGACGAGTTCCTTACAAAGCCCGTGAACAAGCTTGAACTCCTCACAAGGATCAACTCTCTTCTGAGGATCAAGAACCTTCATGAAGACCTGCTGGCTGAAAAGAATAAACTCGATCTGCAGAACCGCATCCGTTCCGTGCTGACCCAGATCATTCCCACACTTCTGAGGACACTGCCTCCCGAACAAAAAGGCATCGTGATCCACCAGATGATCGACATGGTAGTGAACGCCATTCTGGAGAATACAAGCCCGGAGAACAACTTGGCGGGCTATGAGACCGTGGGTGAGCTCTGCTGTCAGATAATAAATCAGCTTGGATCCAACTTTGAAGTAGACGCATCAGGGGATACTAAAAACTGCACAATAAAAGGCAATTGTTGCCCATGGGGCAAGGAAGAAGCCAGGTCGAACCCCATCCTTTGCACGATCTCAAGGGGGATATTCTCAAGGGTTGCAAACATGGAGGGGGACGACGTGGAGGTCGACGTCCTCGAAACCATGGGTAACGGAGATGATTGCTGTCTTTTTGAGATAAACAGGCTGGACTAAGGGATAAGGTCCAGTATCCTTATGGCAAGATGGGCCGCATTGGCGCCGTTGTCCACACCAACACTGGCAACCGGAACTCCCGGAGGCATCTGGGCTATCGAGAGCAATGCGTCGAGGCCCATCATCTTTGCGCTGACCGGGACCCCTATTACCGGCTTGCTGGTCTTGGAAGCAATGACGCCTGGCAAAGCTGCCGATAATCCTGCTATGGCTATGAAGACCTTTGCATCACTCTGCTTGATGTACTCTTCGAGCTCAACAGGATTACGATGCGCTGATATGACCTGCACATCATAACTGTATCTGCTGTTGTCAAGTACGTTACTTACCCTGTGGGCAATGGCCCTGTCTGATTCAGATCCCATTAATACTGCTAGGTCTACCATGAATTTCTCCTACGGAAGGTTTCCTTCACCACTTAGTTCATGTTGGCGTTCTATGTTCATGCGAATAAGAATTTGGAATATCTCTTTTATTGATGAGGTGTCAAGATTCCTTTCTGTGGCAGAATCAACAGCTCGCTCCAGTACCACCTGGTTCTGGGCACCGTCATTTATCTGGATCCCTTCTTTCTGCTTTGAACGGAGGACCTTTTCAGCAAGGTCCACTCTCCGGTGGATGAGCTCGATGATCTCGCGGTCGATCCCTGCTATCTCTTCACGTACTTCCTTGATCGTGTCCATTTTCCTCTCACCGCCCTAAAGTTTACCTGCACCATTATTATTGATCTTTGTACATATCACGGTTCCGCTGATTCCGCATTCCTGCCAGGCATCTTTCAGGACCCCTGATGAACGCTCATCCACAAGAGCCACGTAGGAAGGCCCTGTGCCGGACAGTGTCACACCTTTGATACCTGCTTCCAGTGCGCGCATCATGGGTTCAGTATCAAAGCCAAGGGCACTGCAGTAAAGGAAACCGTTAAGTGACATGGCCTTTTCATATTCTCCCCGGAGTGCCAGCTCGTAGGCGATATCGACCCAGGGGGCTAACAGCCTTGAACGTGTAACGTTGGTCCCGGAGCTGAAGGCTTTCCTGTCGGGCGCAAATATAACTACATCTGCCTCCCGTTCTTCCCTCTTGAGAAGTTCCGTCTCTCTGTTATCGGTGACAACAAAACCTCCGAAAAAGGAAGCGCATGCATCATCAAAAGCACCTGTGATGGTAACGCCTGCGTCCTTTGCGGCCCTGACCCCAAGCCTGACGGCTTCAAGCGGGTCCATCTCCTCTCCGATGGCATCCAGTGTCGCAAGCACTGTTGCGTTTGCAGCCGCACTGCTGCTTTTCAGTCCCCTTGCAAGGGGCACTTCACTGCTGGTCCTGACAACGCCGCCCATCTCCAGGCCGAAATGGTCCAGCACATACCGGACACATTTCTCTATAAGGGCGGTATCACCGTCCGGCATCCCGTCGATACTTCCCTTTATGTGATCGGTGTTACGAGAGAGCTCCACGTGGGCAAAGGTCTTCAGGTCGATGCCAAAAGCTGCACCTTTCCAGGTCGCGATCGCATTGATGACCGTCCCTGCACCAAGTGAATATGCTTTTCCCTCACAGCTCATGGACGATCACACCTGCCGGGGAAAAACTTCCGCTCCTCATTCCTGACATGCACCCCCTAATAGTATTTATCATATTTAAATGTTATATTTCACTTTAACAATTTTTGAGGCGGCTTCAAGATAGTTCCTGAACCACCATTTCTACTTTTATGACAAACTCCGTGACTTAAAACCCATGCAGATTCGTGTCTTGGAATTGAAATGGATCGCAATTCCTCACTTATTTTTAGAGACGGATCAACAACGATTTACACGGATTTCACGTGCAGGGGTTTCTAAACCCAGTATTCCCTAAATCCGTGTTCATCCGTGTAAATCTGTGTCTTAGAATTATAGTTTATTGTATTTCCCTATTTATTTTTCAGACACGGATTAACACTGATTTACACGGATTTGACGTGGCAGGCATTTCTAAACCTAATCTTCCCGAAATCCTTGTTTATCCGTGCAGATCCATGTCTCCGGAGAGATTACGAAAAAGCATCAGTCTGAATGGAAAAGAAAGCAGGCATTTAAATGAGAACTCAGATCCGGTGTTTCCTTACGTAACCGAGTGCAGAAAAACGGATACCACAGGATACTTTTATTTATCATGGGCAAAAACTCTTAACTGGAGCAATACAAAAGCTCTGTAGAATTAAAGAAGGAGTGGATAGATGGCATCTTCTGCCAGCTCATGTAATGTCTTAAGCAAGGGACAGAGATTCAAGTGCGGTGAATGTGGTATCACCTTTGAGGTAGTCGACGAATGTAAAGGATGTCCTGAAGGTTGTAATATCACATTGAATTGCTGCGGAAAGGATATGGATCTAGTGAACAGATAAAGGTGGCCTTTAAAGGCTCCTTTATTGATTTTTCAGTTTTTGCTCTTTAAGGCTATGCCAGCTGGTCTAGTAACCCCCAGTTCGGCTCTTATGTCTGCATACAGTTTTTGGTAGATCCACAGGGTTTCCTTGTCATAATCTATTCCCCCCGGGCTACTATTATCTGACAGGAAGTCATTCTTGCCGGGAGAACGATCTGCGCAGTTCCCTACTGATCTCAGTGAGAATCTGGAGCGCCTGAAAGCAGACATCATATTCTCAAGCTCATCATCTTCCTGTCCATAAAGGAGAAGGATGCCGTCTGAGATCTTACCATAGAACCTTATCTTTTCATAGATCTCTTTGTTGAGCTTGCAACTGTCTGAATTAAGTGATGCGCTTTGCAGCGCTACTATCACATTGAATCCGTTGCTTCTTTTGAGATAAGGTGGAATAGAATCTGCAGATACCGACTCTACTCTGGCATTTGTACCTTCAAGCTCTTTTTCAAAGTCAGGATTATTCCCGTTAACAATAACAAGACTATCTATTGCGCCATCGTTTGCCAGGACTTGCGCAATTTCATTTTTGAACAATTCGCAGCCTATTATACTTAATAATGGCATGTATCATTACTCCTTCATCTTTTTATTGAGCGCTGCAGAACTGGAATGCCTGCCGGATAATTCCATGTATGGCTGGCCGTATCCGGGATGCAGAAAAGCATCTTTGGTAAAATATAGTGCTGTTGAGTCCTGCTTATGGCCCATATTATACTACCCCATTATTGATGGGGTAGCAAGTAGTATAAAAAGTCATCGTGACCTTTATATAAGGAATCATCTGGTTCATAGTTACCACGAAAGACAATCAATTAAAGCCTGACAGATGCCGGCACTGTTAAACCGGCTACAGATGCAAACGATACTTTTATAACAAATAGGTGTTACTATAATTACAATTTCAGGAGCCTATATGCTCCCGGGATTGTGGATTATCGATGCGGTAATTTAAAATGGATATTACACAGGTGAACCCGGATATTGCTTCAGCACGCTGTGAAAAGGCCCGGGCTTAACCTGAAAATGGCGTATTCATGCCACAAAATCAATAATTTGTGCTTAAATGGGAATTTCCAGTGTGCACATATAAATGCTGACTCTGCCATTTATTGAAGCTTTATGTGTCCACCAGCCGAAACAACCTTACAAAGCATGTGGAGTCAAAAGGCAGGACTACGGAGAAAATGAGATGAACGAATCAGTGTTTGGAGTAAAAGACGACAAGCAACTCGTATACATTCCCGAAAAATGTATTGGTTGTGGAACGTGCGTGATGGCATGTCCTAAGGGTTCATTGGTAATAGGCTCAGTGGGAGCTGTTGCCAGAGGACTCATAGACAAGGATTTCCTGGAGAACAGGTCAGAACTCTGCATCCTTTGCGGGATATGTGCCAAGACTTGCCCCACAGGCACGCTTGAACTGAGACAGGCAGGCAAAACTGTAAACGACAACAGCTATATCAGGGTTGCACTCAAACCAACGACTGTTGATGCTGAAAAGTGTGTCCACTGCGGCCACTGCGAGCAGATCTGCCCTCAGGATTGTATAGAGGTCAAGCAGTGGCTTGCCAATGATGGCAGCGCACGTGTGGAAGGCGAAACTAAGATTAATAACGAATGCTGCGTACACTGCGGATGGTGCATGGAAGTCTGTCCGGTTGATGCTATCGCAGTAGAGAAACCATTCGAGGGTACCTGGCACAGGGATGAGAACACCTGTGTGGCATGCAGGACCTGTGTTGACACCTGCCCATGCAATGCTCTTTTCAACCCCGAGTGGGGTGCAGGTGAAAGAGTGGACAAGGTCGCACAGCGCCCGGACGTATGCATCTACTGTGGAGCCTGTGACGTGTCCTGTCCGGTCAATGCAATCACTGTGACAAAGACTGCCATAGTGCCGGAAGTGGAGAAGAAGGCCCTCCTTGAGAAGAAACTGCTCAATGCTGATGCGCCAAGACCCACACTCACATCCGAACTGGAAACTGATGAAGAGGCATGCCTTGGATGCGGTAACTGTGTTATCGTTTGCCCTGTTAATGCAAGTGATGCAGATGTCGGTGCAGGCTACCTTAATGAAGTTGACAGCAAGAAGCTCCTTGAAGTAAGGAACGGTGTTGTCAATGTGGTTGATCAGGAACTGTGCGGTTCCTGTGGAGCATGTGCCATGATATGCCCGGTCGATGCAATAAGATTAGTAGTAAAGGAGGTATAAAATGGCTGGAACAATAGCAATCAAGAACGGTTATGTCTTCGATCCCCTCAACGAGATAAACGGGGAGAGAATGGACATCTTCATCCGCAACGGCAAGGTCGTAACAGAGCTTTCCGCCGCTGAGCTCAAGGATGCCAAGGAGATAGATGCCTCCGGCAAGACCGTAATGCCCGGTGGTGTCGACTCTCACTCACACGTGGCCGGTGCCAAGGTCAATGTGGGCAGGATGATGAGGCCTGAGGACCATTACAAGTTCTACCAGAAGAAGACCCCGATCACTCACTCCGGCTGCGGATACAGTGTTCCTTCCGTGTACCTGGGAGGATATGAGTATTCCAAGATGGGCTACACAACTGTCTTTGAAGCGGCTGTTCCGCCCATGGAAGCCCGTCACACACACGAGGAGATGCGTGCAACACCCATGCTTGATATGGGAGGATACCTGGTACTGGGTAACAACTGGTTCCTTATGAGATACCTCAAGGAAGGGGACATCGAGAAGGCTGCAGCTTACATTTCCTGGATGATGAGGACACACAAGACCTACGGTATAAAGTGTGTGAACCCTGCAGGTGTGGAGAACTGGGGATGGGGAGAGAATGTCCATGCCCTGGATCAGGCTAACATCCACTTCGAGGTCACACCCGAGGATATTATCAAGGGACTCGCAGAGCTTAACGAGATGCTCGGATTCTCAATGCCAGTGCACCTGCACGCAAATAATCTCGGACACCCGGGCTGCTGGGAGATCACAAGGGACTCGCTCAAGATCCCCAAGAACATAAAGGCACGCCCCAAGGATCATAATGTCGAATGGGCAGAGACAAAGGTCAATCCCAGAAGGCATGAATCCGTCTACCTTACACACTGCCAGTTCAACGCCTTTGGCGGAACATCCTGGAGGGACTTCGAGTCCGGTGTGAAGGGAATAACTGACTATGTCAACAGCCACGACCACGTGGTAATGGACAGTGGTTGTGTGCCATTCGGTGACGCGACCGTGATGACCGGTGACGGACCTGCGATCCACGACCTGTATGTGCTTACCGGTAACAAGTGGTCCAACACTGATGTCGAGTGTGAGTGCGGTTCAGGTGTATTGCCTTTCACATATCTCAAGAACAACCCCGTACACAGCGTACAGTGGGCAATGGGTCTCGAGGTGCTGCTCTACGTCAAGGACGCATGGAAGAGCATCATGACAACCGACAGCCCCAACGGCGGACCTTTCATAAAGTACCCGCAGATCATTGCCTGGCTCATGTCCAACAAGGCAAGGCAGGATGCCTTCAACGAGTGCCACAAGTGGGCAGCTGACAGGTCAGGCCTGGCTGCAGAGACAAGGGAAATGACCCTCAACGAGATAGCTATCGTCACCCGTGCAAACGCTGCAAGGACCATAGGTCTTTCACACAGCAAGGGTACCCTCGGCGTAGGAGCTGACGGAGATGTGGCAATCTACGACCTGGACCCTGTAAAACTCGAGGTCAGCGACTACGAGAGCATTATAAGGGCCTTTGAGAACGCAGCATACACGATCAAGGGCGGAGAGGTAGTATCCCAGAAGGGAGAGATCGTAGGGATCCCCGAGAAGAAGACATACTACTCCGACATTGCAGTGAACGCTGACGAGGAAAAGAAGATGATCGAGGATGTCAAGAACTGGTTCAAGTACTACACCATAGGTTTCAGCAACTACCCGACACCTGATAAGTACCTTGCAAACCCGACCCCGATAAAGATCGATGCAGAGGTGTGAATCCCATGGCAGAAGTAATTCTTAAACCCACATCTAAGTTCGAGCTGACAATTGAGGCAGAAGTGATCACACCAGACAACTTCGCCGGCAAGAACGCACAGGAGATCGGAAAGCTCCTTGTATGGGAAGGGGCGCAGCAGCTACCCCTTTCTAATTTCTTTGAGGTCAAGGGCAACGGCGGAAGCTCTGCACAGGACACCACCATTGTCATCGACGGTAACGTCCCCAGAGTGAAGCGCATCGGTGAAGCTATGACTGCAGGCAGGATCCTTGTGAAAGGTTCGACCGGCATGCATGTCGGAGCATTCATGCAGGGCGGGGAGATCCTTGTTGAAGGTAACTCCGATTCCTGGCCGGGAATGGAGATGAAGGGCGGACTCCTGCACATCAAGGGTAACTCCCTGGATCATGTAGGTTCCGCATATCGCGGAAGCTGGAAAGGCATGACCGGTGGTCGCATTGTCATTGATGGCAATGCAGGTAACCAGGTCGGTGGCGGCATAAGCGGAGGCGAGATCGTCATTGGAGGCGATGTTGCCAACTTCTGCGGAACCCGCATAAACGGCGGTCTTATCGTCGTCAAGGGGAATGCCATCAGGACTGTCGGAGCAGAGATGACCGGCGGCACTATCGTTGTCGGCGGCAGGATAGAGAAGTTCACTCCGGGCTTCCAGCAGACAGCAACCGAGTCCAACCTCAAGTTCAATGATATCGAATGCCCCGGAGAGTTCAAGAAGTTCGCAGGGGATTACGCAATCCCTCAGAAGGGAAAAGGCGTACTGTACGTATCCGCTGAGAACAACGAGGATCTGTGAGTTGATTTTCATGCAAGCATTACTCAACACAGGAAGTACTATAGAAGAAGGCAGGCTTGCCAAGGGAGGCGACAAATACTCTGCCGCCTACACAAAGGAATGCGCGGTCTGCTGGATATGTGCTCATGATTATGAAGCACTCGGATGTCCTGAAAAAGTGAAGGTTACGGCCAGGGACGGCAATCACTCTATTGCCGTCTACACAAAGGTTACGGAATCCGTAAGGTGCGGCCACGTGTTCATCCCGCGGTCCATCTGGGCCAACATCGTGGTTGAGCCAAGCACCTTTTCCACCGGCTCCCCGCTCTACAAGGGAAGCCCTGTGACCGTTGAACCTACAGATGAAAAGGTACTCAGCGCCGAGGAAGTTGTCCTGAAGCTGTACATGGGAGGCGAATAAGATGGTCTACAAGAACATTATCTGCCCCGTCTGCGGAGGCTCATGTGACGACGTCCAGGTAGAGCTCAGGGACGGAAAGATAGATGTCCAGAACGCATGTAAGATGGGTAACGCCAAATTCCAGGAAGTCGTGAGCTCACACAGGATCAGGAAACCCACAGTAAGGGATAACGGTTCTGTAAAGCCCGTCAGCTGGGAAGAAGCTCTCGACAAGGCAGCAGATATCCTGGTAAACGCAAAGAAGCCTCTCTTCTTCCTTGGAAGCGAGACCTCATGCGAAGCACAGGAAGTAGGACTGCACATTGCCGAATACCTTGGTGGAATAGCAGATTCCAATGCAACCATATGCCACGGTCCGACCGTGATGGGTATCCAGGAGTCAGGCTGTGTCGGGTCCACTGCAGGTCAGGCAAAGAACAGGGCAGATGTTATCATCTACTGGGGAGTCAATGCACTTGAATCCATGCCGAGGCACATGTCCAGGTACGGGGTTTTCCCCAGGGGCTACTGGGCAAAGAGAGGAAGGTTCGACAGGACCGTCATCACCGTCGATCCAAGAAGAACCCCTACAGCTGCCGCCTCAGACATGCACCTGCAGCTGAAGCCTAACAGCGACTACGAGCTGCTCAGCGCAATGTTCACTATCCTGAACGGCAAGGAGCCACACCACTCCGTAGAGGAGATCACAGGCATTCCAGTCGCCGTGATGAAGCAGACCATTGAGATGATGAAGGAAGCAAATTACGTTGCGATCTATGTCGGCCTTGGTGTCTCTTCTTCATACGGAAAGCACAGGAACATCGAGATAGCCCTCAACATGGTCAAGGAACTCAACAACTACACCAAGTGTAACCTTGGCGCACTGAGAGGACACTGCAACGTGGCAGGATTCAACCAGCTTGCATCCTATCTCTACGGATACCCCTTCGGTATCGATTTCACAAAGGGATACCCGAGGTACAACCCCGGGGAGACCACCATGGTCGACCTGCTCAGGGAGAAGGACGTCGACGCTGCATTCGTTATGTGCGCAGACCTCGTCAACCACATACCTGCGGACAGTGCCAAGTATCTTGCAAGCATACCCATGGTATGCATGGATATCGCACCATGCCCCTCAACAACAGCAGCCGACGTAGTGCTGCCTGGTGTCATCGATGCCATGGAATGCGACGGTACCTTCTACAGGCTGGACAACGTGCCGGTACACTTCGAGCCGTTCACAGAGTCCCCCTTCCCTGAGACAAAGAGCAACGAGGAAACCCTTAAGATGCTCTTTGAGAAGATAAAGGCCAGGAAGGAAGCAGCTAAGTGAACAGGTGCTTACATGGGAACAGGAAGGCCGCTGAAGGCTTCCGGGGATGAGGAAGATATTTCCTCACCCTTCTATGTCCCCGTGAAGTGCCTGAAAATCACTGATTCAGAAAACCAATACATAGATGTGGATGTCATTGTTGAGGAAAGGTTCGACCTTTTCGTGAATGAGGTCCATATAACCACTTTTTTTGCAAGCCCTGTGGAACTTGAAGAGCTTGCCTTAGGGTTCCTGGTCTGCGAAGGCTTCATTGAACCCAATATAAATATAGGTCCCATCACTGTGCGATCAAATTCCATTTATTGCATGATTGATGTCGATGCTGTGGAGCTTGCAGCCCTGACACACCAGCAGAGGTGCGGGACCACAGATTACTGCAAGGACACCATACGTCGCATCAGCTCGGATGTCATGTTCAGCAAGGAAGCAGTTATCGAGGCCGTGGAGCAGCTCAAGGAAAAGGGAAGAGCCTGGCACAAAACAGGCGGGGCGCACACATCCATGGTCTGTGATAATAAAGGAAAAGTCCTTTTTTTCTGCGAGGACGTGGGAAGGGCATGCTCCGTGGACAAGGTTGTAGGGAAAGCCCTGATGAACGGCACGGACCTCTCTCAGTGTATTCTGGTGACCACCGGCAGGCTAGCATCCACAATGGTCTCAAAAGCTGTCAACGCCGGATTCTCTCTTGTTGCAAGCAAGGGAGCTACTGTAAGGGAAGCAGTGGAATTGGCAGAGAAAGCAGGAATCACACTGGTTGCGTTTGTGAGAAGGCCGGACATGTATGTGTATAGTTGGGAACAGCGGATAGATGGTTAATGTGCATCTTTTGCATGGAGGCTAGCAGCTGCTCCGCTCAAAAGCAAAAGAGATATATTACATTAATCCAAACTAACGTCGCTTTTATTAGCACTTTTAATTTGATTTATAATACTTATTTGAAACAAAGTGATATTATGACTGAAAAGATCGGAATTCTAGCAATAGGCCATGGCAGCAGGCTGCCTTACAACAACCAGGTAGTTTCAGAGATTGCCGGCATGATCGCAAAAAAGCATCCTGAATACGTTGTCAAGTCCGGCTTCATGGAAATGAGCACGCCTTCCGTGGAAGAGGCCCTATTATCCTTTGCAGGCACAGGTGTAACAAAGATCGCTGCAGTCCCGGTGTTTCTTGCATCCGGCGTACACATCACCAAGGACATCCCCGAGATCCTCAAACTGGACCCTGAAACAAAGCAGGGAAAGGTCAAGCTTGATGGCAAGGAAGTTATAATAGTATACGGAAAGCCCCTTGGAAGCGACGAGCTCATTGCAGATCTGATCTTCAAGAGAGCAACGGAAGTTCTTTAAAAAGCTGCATCTTCGCAGCATTTTCTTTTGCATATAAGGTATTTCAAAAAAGTGCCGAGAACAGGCCTTTTATATACTCCTGTCTGTCCTCGGTATCGTCCGGGTTTTAACCTGGAACCTGAGCGTTAACAGGGCTGGCCGAACATCTTGTCCGCGGCCTTCACAAGCTCGGGGAGCCGTTCAACTGGAATACTGATTATCATCTCTTCATCCTGGATCTGGGTGTACTTGCGGCTTCCGCTGCAGCCCACAGTCACGCCTACCTCACCTGTAGTATATGGCAGTGCCACGCCATCGCCACATAAGCTCTGCTTGCCTGCAAAACTGGAAACTATCCTGCCGCCTGAAGTGTAGAGCAGGGCCTGGGAAAGTTCCATAACGTGCCTCGGAGTTGTGACTATGACTACAATGTCCGGCATGAATGATGCTTTTTCCAGAGGGGCGTATACGATGGACCTGACAGAAAAAGGTGTGACATGAGGTACTCTTTCCATGGTCTTCCTTGCAGCTTCAAGGTTGCCGAAGTGGTTGAGATGGAAATAGAACTCACCGTTCTTGAGCTTCTCGCCCATTTCATGCATTCCCATGACAGCGGCCCCACCCTTGCACTGATGGTCATCGTATGTGGTATAAAAAGCAGAACCTGTCCTTCTCACATTGTCCACCATCTGGCAGTGCCTGGTTGATTCACTGATCTTCTCCATGCCGCTAGGAATATCGTTTTCGTCGGCAATAAGCCCAACTGCAACAGGAGATGTTTTAAGGTTAAGTATTT
>JASKKT010000059.1 GCA_030154025.1 Methanolobus sp. | reverse complement strand
GACAGGCTCATCGGAGAGATACACACCTACAAGCCTGCTCTCAAGGCTCTTTCTCATGTTCTTGAGCACCTGACACTCGTTGTGCATCCGGACTTCCAGAGGAAAGGTATCGGAAGGGCACTTTTTACAATAGTGCTTGATAAGGTGAGGTCAGAACATCCCGGGATTCTCAGGGTCGAGCTGATAGCAAAGGAGAGCAATCACGCAGCAATGAGCCTTTACATTTCCCTTGGATTTATTGAGGAGGGCAGGATGGTCAAGAGGATCAAACGGCCGGATGGGAACTTAGAGGACGACGTACTGCTGGTGTGGATGAATCCGGATTACAATGGGCTTCCGGAGTAAAGCAGAATCCGGGGATGACTTTGATGCCATTATTGTCCCGGCATTGACTGCCTCAGAGCTGGCCATGTGGGATACCTATTAATACATCATGTCTGAAAAATGCTACAAGTGGTACTTATGTGGTCCGATACTAAAAAAATAATATCTATCCTTGTAGTGCTCTTTGTAGCCATATCGGTTACAGGGTGCACTTCAGACGGCAATGATGGTGATAATGGAGGCGCCAGTTTGCCCTCAGGCACTGGTGATGCAGGTGATGAGTTCACCAACTCCATAGGCATGGAATTCCAGTATGTGGAAGCCGGCACTTTCACAATGGGCTCTCCCAAGTACGCGGCTTCACAGCCGGTGCATCAGGTGAGGCTGCAGAGATCGTTCTATATCAGCAAGCACGAGGTCACCCAGGAGCAGTGGACTGCGGTCATGGGCAGTAATCCGTCAGCATCACAGGGTGATAAGAAGCCTGTAGAGAGTGTGTCATGGAACGAGATTCAGGAATTCATAGCCAAGCTCAATAAAAAGGAAGGCACGACCAAGTACAGGCTGCCCACAGAGGCAGAATGGGAGTATGCGGCCAGAGCAGGCACAACCACTCTTTACTCAATCGGCGAGATGGACGGGAAGGAAGGTCCTTTCCTGAGAGACTACGCATGGTATCAACCCAATTCAGGTGGAACCACCCATAATGTTGGTGAGAAGCTTCCGAATCCCTTGGGATTGTATGATACATACGGCAACGTAGCCGAACTCGTGCAGGACAGCTGGGGAGATACCTATTCGGCTGCAAAGGAAGACGGCAGTGCAGTAGTGAAGAGCGGAAGCACACTTGTGGTCGCCAGGGGCGGAAGTTACTCAAGTAAGGACAATGCTCTTGAGTCTGCCTATCGTACCAAGAAGGATGCCCGCGACGGGGATGCTAACACAGGTTTCAGGCTCGTGATGGATGCCTGATCTTCTGTTTTTATATCCTTTTTTGTAGAGTGCTGTTTTTATTTTCTTTATTCTTGTTCTTTACTTTCCCTGCTATCTGCTTGAATGGCTGCCTCATCATTTGAATACAGAAATGGTAACAAACATAGCAGCTTGATCATTATTAGTGTCTTCATGTATCTGTTAAGGTGCTGCTCCTGCCAACCGGGAAAGGAAAAAAGATAGATAGGCTTTTTATATAGAAATTTCTATTGATGTTTTGATGGCAGAACAGGGCAAGTCCGAAAAAGGCAAACTTACAGGCAATATCAACTCTCTCTTCGGCAGATACACGGGAAAGGAAAAGTTGGAGGAAGAGATAGGCCGGCTGAATTCACACATTGCTGAACTGGAAGTGGAGGTAGGCGTCCTGCAGAAGCGTATGGATAAGTGCGCTGAGAACGAAAAGAAAGCTGTGGCGGCAAAGCAGGCTGCGGAAGAAAGCCTTAATGCTGCAGAAGTGAGGATCGTCACCCTTGAGCACGAACTCGAGTTCCTTAAAGAGTCCGCTCCTTTGCAGGCAGGTTACAGGCTTGTTGAACCCCTCTTCCTGCGCAGGGCACAGGCTCACTTACAGTCCTTATCCTCATTAAGATCAGCCTCACCTGACCTGCTTACAGTCTACATGCCTCCCGGGAGGTCTCTGTCAGGGGAGGCTTACAGGGATATGCCTGCAGCCCTGATCGACCCGGAGGACCTGCAGCTTATCCAGAAGACCGACTCCTCCACGGGATACGTACTCTTCTATGACCCTAGGCACCTGGTCAACGAATTGCTTGTCCCCCCGTTTCCGGTAGGAAATGCAGAATGGTCTGCAGGAAGCTCATTTAATGTGGAACCTTTGCTGAAGCTGATGGGGCGTGAGGAAGCAGCTCTGGTAGTTGTTGCCCACGCAGGCGAGTCCCTTGTAGCTTACTCCCGTGACTCAAGGGAGATGGACTCCTATGAACTCGTCCGGAGCAACGTTAAGTCCAAGCATTCGAAGGGCGGCTTCAGCCAGAGGCGGTTTGAGCGCCTCAGGGATGAGGAAGTGGTGCATCATGCGGAAAAAGCACGAGATGCTCTTGAAAAGCTGCTTGAGTCACTGCAGGTGGCTCCTGATTACCTCCTGCTCGGAGGTGACGAACAGCTGGCAAAGATGATAAGCTCCGGCATAGCAGAAGATATACCGAGGCTGGTATCGTCTGCAGATGTGCATATTGAGAAGCATAATGTCAATGAGATAATGAAGCAAGTGCTCGTCCTGAGACGTTACAAGTTGTGAGTGCATACTAACTGGAAAAGGCGATTGGATAAGAGACAGGCGGAGGCGATTTAGATGATCACAAAAGATGAACTGTCAGGCATTATTGATGCGCTTGGCGCTTTAAGCGAGGACGAGGTCTGTGCAGTGGCACAGGAGATATCTTTCATCAGGAAGGAGGATTTCTTGCCGGACATTCTCACCCGGATGTGCCGGCAGGCACTGGATGAGCATCTGCTCGAGCTCATTGTTTCCGCCGAGATACGCCCCGCAGCAGAAGGAGCAGTATCGGTTGCCAGCAATGAAGGGGAGGGTTACTACATCCCCGGCCCGAACGCATTCCCTGATGTCCCATTCGAGCTGAGTGAGGCCATCGATATTCTCATGATCACAAAAAAGGAAGTAGACTGGGAAAAGGTTTCATCACGCTTTTCAGCAAACCTGAAAGTTGAGGTCATGGAGCTTGACAGGGCCATTGCTTCTCTCTCAGACCGCGGGACAGATGAAGGTGATCTATATTTCCTTGCTGAACGGTACAGCAATCTGCTTAATCTGTACTACGACTACGATTCATGGCTGCCTGAAGGAATCAGCGACATGGAGAATGAACTGCAGGACCTTAGCAGGAGGCTTGAAGAGTTGAAGGCTGCACAAGGTATTTGACATTTGGATATAATGAAGCTACCAGATCATATGGCAAGAGACAGACGCGACAAATATTACTGGAGAGCCAAGGATGATGGTTTTCGTTCACGGGCATCCTATAAGCTGTTCCAGATAAATGAGAAACATCATATAATCAAGCAGGGAGATACTGTGGTTGACCTGGGGGCTGCGCCGGGAGGCTGGCTCGAGGTTGCAAAAGAGCTATCCGGGGGCAGGGTCATTGGCGTAGACCTGCAGAAGATCTCTCCTATCGAAGGTATCGAAACAATAAAAGGTGACATCACCTCCGACAGGACCATTGAGAAAATAGTGGGAATGGTAGGTGTAAGAGGTGCTGATGTCGTTATCTGCGATGCCGCCCCCAATCTCTCAGGCAACTGGAGCCTGGACCATGCAAAATCCATAGACCTGACAACTTCAGCCCTTGGCTGCGCCAAGAAGATCCTCAAGCCTGGTGGCAACTTTGTTGTCAAGGTCTTCCAGGGTGACATGTTCAAGGGTTTCGTTGACAGGGTGGGCAGGAATTTCTCCTATGTGCACTCCTATACCCCGGATGCATCCCGTTCCCAGAGCGCAGAGATATACGTCATCGGGAAAAAGTTCCTCACATCTCCTGTGCGTAAGGGTGATGAGTTCGATGTGGAGATCAGGGAACTCGGTTCAAGCGGCGACGGTGCTGTGCTCATTGATAACTTCGTGGTCTTCGTGAAAGATGTCAAAGTAGGCGACAATGTGCACATAAAGATAGAAGATGTGAAGCCGAATTTCGCATTTGCAAAGGTCATGGGGCAGAAAGGTGAATAAATAAATATATATTATTTTTATACCATCTCATTCATATCCTCGCATATCAATTACTCTGACCAATTGCTCAGAGTCTGTTTCGCTAAGGTCCGGGTGAATATCATCGATGGCACTGGAAGAACTGTTCTCAAAAGGTGTTCCCAAACGCAGCATACTGGCCATTCTAATTGTCCTCCTCATTCTGACTGGCTACTTTTTCATTGGTGATTACTCAAAGAAGCGCACATCCGCCGAGGTGGAGGCACGGTGGGAGCAAGCCCTGATCCACAGGGAACAAAAGAATTTCGGGAGCGCAGTCAGTACATACAACAGTGTCTTTTGGATCATCTCGTCATCCGCTTATCCTCGTGAGTATGCAATGACCCATTATTATCTTGGAAGGACCTACGAAGAGATGGCCTTGTATGGTAACACTTCCGCCAATCTTCAGAACAGTATCTCTTTTTATTCAAAGGCACTCAGCTTCTTCTCAAAGGAAAGCAGCCCGGCAGAGTATGCTCTCGTGCAATATAGTCTTGGGGATGCATATCTCAGGTTATATGATTCAAGTGACAATCCTGAAAACCTTGACACTTCAATAATCGCTTATAAGGAATCTCTCACTCACTACACCTTAGCCAGGGACCCGTTCTATTTCGCCTCCACAAACAACAAGCTTGGGAACGCTTACAGGAAGAAGGGCCTTTCAGGCGGAGGAGCGGATGCACTTTCCGAAGCTGCCGGATTCTATAATGAATCCTTGAAGGTCTTCAGGAAAGACACCTACCCGCAGGAATATGCAGGCGTGCAGAACAACCTTGGTAACCTCTACCTGGAGATGGCGCGCATGGAGGGCAGTTCAGATATGATCAACAGGGCTATAGTTTCCTACAACAATGCCCTTGAGGTATTCACCCTGAAGGATAATCCACTGGAGTATGCCACAGTCCAGAACAACCTGGGAAACGCCTATTTCGAACTATCTGCGACCAGGGACAGGCCTGGGAACATTGGGAAGGCTGTAAGTGCCTATCGTGAATCCTTAAAGGTCTTTACCACAGACCTCTTTCCGGTGGAGCACAAGGGTGTTCTGGCCAATATCGCCAGGGCCTATAAAAGCCTCTAAGCTGACCGTATATGGAAGTCCTGCTTCTATGAATGGGTTTATTTAAGTGTAAAGCATAGGCAGGCATATACTAAACAAAATATCCTTGAGGTGTTGTCATGATAGATATGCATACCCATACGATTTTCAGCGACGGAGAGCTTATACCCAGCGAGCTTGTAAGGAGGGCTGTGGTCCATGGCTACAGGGCGATAGGCATCACCGACCATGTTGACTTCTCCAACGTGGAACATGTCATAAGCAATGTTAAAAAGGCCAAGTACCTGGAGGATGAGTACGATATAAGGGTGCTTGTGGGCGTCGAGATCACTCACGTGCCGCCTGCCAAGATAGCGGCCCTGGCAAGGAAATCCAGACAGCTTGGCGCTGAGATCGTTGTAGTCCATGGTGAGACTCTCAGTGAACCTGTCATGCCGGGAACCAATGCTGCTGCAGTGGAGCTGAGCGATGTGGATATCCTTGCGCATCCGGGGTTCATAACAATTGAAGAGGCTGAGACTGCACGTGACAATGACGTATGTCTTGAGATTACCGCACGGAACGGCCATAACAGGACGAATGGCCATGTCACACGCATAGGTATGGAAGCCGGCGCGACACTGGTAGTGGACACTGACGCCCACAGCCCTGAGAACCTTATTACCCGGGACTATGCCAGGAAAGTTGCAATGGGCTCCGGGCTTACGGAGAAGCAGGCGAACGGGGTGCTGGACAATTCCCTGCGCTTCCTCAAATACTAAGTTCTCAGACCATCCTAACCGGGAGTGCAGCATGCATGGCAGGATACTCGACATCACTGTAGGTGTTTCAATGGACACCCCGGTCTTTCCGGGTGACCCTGAAACTCTGATAGAGGCTGTTTCTTCAATACGGTCCGAAGGGTATGCGGTTTCCAGGGTAACATTTGGGACACACACAGGAACTCATGTAGATGCACCTGCTCACATTTTTGAAAAAGGGCTAAGTGTTGACAGGCTCCCTCTCAGCTCCATGATGGGTAAGGCATTTGTCCTGGACCTTTCTGATGGGACCGCTGGTATCTCTCAAAGGGAACTGAGGGCAGCTTTCATGAACTCGTGTGCTGGGAATGCAACAGGTGTTGACATCCTGCTGGTAAAGACCCGCAGGGTCAGTAATAGCATGTGCCAAAACACAAATGACCACGACACAGGTGTTCGCGGACTCATGCCCGATGCAGGGGTGTGGGTGGTAGAGCAGGGGTTCAAGCTTATTGGTACGGATACTCTTTCTGTGGATGTGGGCGCATCTCTGGACAACCACAGGCTCTTCCTCGAAAACAACGTTGTCATCCTGGAGAACATTAACGTTTCCGAAGTAGCGGAAGGCTTGTATCATTTCGTCTGCCTTCCCTTGAAGCTGGAGGGTTGTGATGCAGCACCTGCCCGTGTTGTATTGATAGAAGGTGAATTCTTCTGATGTTTGTTCTATTCTATCCTGAATAAATGGAACCATTTATATATTATCAATTTTATCTTATCTGTATAAGACAGCTGAGTATCCGTTTATAGTGCGAAACATTATCGTATGTTCATATCTGGCAGCGGTTAAATAACAGCATTAATATACTATAAACTATATACACTTGTTACACGATTGCTACAACGTTTGATGAGGGAAGCGCACGAAAGCAAATCAAAAACAGTCAATGCACAGTGACAACCGTGCACAGGTAGGTATAGGCACCTTGATCATATTCATCTCCATGGTACTGGTAGCGGCAGTCGCATCAGCTCTTCTGATCAAGACCTCCGGCGTACTCCAGCAAAAAGCTGCCCAGACAGGTACTGAAACAACAAGAGAGGTTGCTTCCAACATGCGTGTTGATCGTGTGGACGGCGAACGTGCGGCTTATTCCACAGTGACAGTAAGTGGTGGTTCCCCCTCCGCGACTACTATCAATATTGATAAGGGAGGAATGGTGGAGTGGATATCCGAATCCGGTGCTTTCGACATATCTGTGGATGGTGTTAATGACTCGGTTTCGGATGGTTCGTATTTTGAGCACCGCTTTACCCAGTCCGGGACTTATCCCGTCACAATCAATGGAGGCAGTGCAGGAAACGTTATCGTGAGCAATATCCTTGAATACGGCCAGGTCACGAAGTTGCATATATCAGTATCCCTTGGGCCAGGAAGTGAGGATGTGGACTTGTCGCAGATTATTATTTATCTGTCCGATGGAGCTCATGTTTCCAATGTGAGGTATGATATCTCTGAGACCAGCGCTTCCATACACAAGCCCACGGCAGAGTATTTCTCTGTTGAGCCGGTGCGTATCCGTGACCAGAGTACTTTCAAGGCCACGCAGCCTGTACTAAGGACCGGTGACATTATGGAGATTGTCGTTGATGTCCGTAAAGTGTTTGGCGAGGAAGACCTTGGTTATGAAGGTATAACTCCCAGGACCGAAGTGTCTGTCCAGATCAGGCCTGAAGCAGGTTCCCTGGTGTTCTTTGATTTCATAACACCCGGGGCATACTTCGATCTCAAGTACATCTCGCTGAAGTATTAAGAACATCTTCCCGGATGTTCACGTTATCGTTTTTCCTTACCTCGGAAGGTTTCTTCCATGCCCTCAATGTTTATCAGAAATGGGATAGGGTATATTTCCTGTCAGAAAGGACCAGTTCAAAAACATAGTCTCCATTAACAGGTCTTTCAATGACTATCCCCATATTGTCATGAACCGAATGTGGATCAATTACCCAGTTCCCTTTTGCATTCAGGCTCCCCTGCCTGAACATCATGTTTTCGCCGTTGATGATGAACCGGCTCCTATGCCCGCTGTCATACTGGACAAGGATGGTGTTATTCTCAGGCCGCCATAGGGAATTGCTCAGGTTCCCGTCTGCATCGGGGTCAGGGTCCACGCCCAGCGCAAGGAACCTCACATTCTCCGGAAGCGATAGCCTGACAGTACACATAGAGCCTTCAATGCTTCCCGGGACCAGAAGGTTCCTTGCATGACCATTCTGTATAGAGAGCAATTCCACCGAAAGACCATTAATCTGATCCTCAGTATTGTATCCTGTAAAAAAGGGTGATACGCTGTTCCAGGAAGCAGCTGTAAGGAAGATTATGGTCCCTGTGAGTACCAGATAAAACACCATTTTCAGGGGAACGGTATCGATAGCTCTTGTATCATGTAGGATCCCCTGCCCTTTCACAGAATCTCCTCCGTCAGTCAAGCCATTCGCAGAACTTGTCGAGGGCTCTTCTGCGGTGTGAGATCTTGTTCTTCTCCTCATCCCCGAGCTCACCAAAGGTCTTCCCATTGTAATCAAAAATGGGGTCGTATCCAAAGCCGCCTGTCCCTCGCTCCTCAAACGCGATCGTTCCTTCCACGGTCCCGGTAAACACTACCGGCTCCTTGCCAGGTTCACAGTAGCCTATCACCGACCTGAATACCGCGGTTCTGTCCTTCTCATCCTCCATGAGCTTGAGGACTCGCCCGTTGCCAAGATGTTCCTCCACGAACGCCGAATACGGCCCGGGGAATCCGTTAAGGGCTTTTATGAAAAGTCCGGAGTCGTCCACCATGACAGGCATGCCCAGCTTCCCGGCTGCCCAGCTGGCCCCATAGGCTGCTATTGGCTCCAGTTCATCTTTCTGCAGTTCCGGATAGCCATCACTGTTCTGGATGATCTCTATGCCTTTTGCAGCAAGTATGTCCCTGGCCTCTCTTAATTTTCCCTTGTTCCGTGTAACAAAAACAATCTTACGCATATCTTCCTCTCTTCTCAATCTCCGTAACCCTTTCAAGTACCTCGTCAGCACCGGAAAAAGAGCGCCTGTAACCCCTGCAGAAAGCCTTGGCCAGTGATTCGTGGTCGCGATGTGTGCTCTCAAAGGTCTGGAACAGCACATGCACATCCACACCCCTTGCCTCCACTGCCGGGCTCATGAAAGCCAGCCCGAAATCTATCATGTAGAGCCTATCGTTGTAATATATTATGTTCGATGTGGTCAGGTCTCCGTGTATGATGCCTCCGGTATGAAGAAGCCCTACAAGTTCTCCCAGGCGCTCGCTCAGTTCCTCGTTGATCACATGCTTCAGAGCTGTTCCGGGAATGTACTGCATCCTGATTATCGAGTTTTCCACATCGTGAATGATCGGGGTAGGCACTCCAAGGCGCCTTGCTTCTGATATTATGCGGCTCTCGGCTCGAGTCCTCTCCTTCCGTATGCGCTCGTCAAGCTCCGGGAGGCGGTATCTTTTCGGGATCCTTTCCTTGAGCACAAGCCCGTTCTCCACTCTCACACTTGCTTCGGCACCGTTTGTAAGCTCCATTATACCACCGCCATGACTCTTAAAATCATCCGGCTCACTCCAGCCATGTGACATCCACATCATCCGGCCTGAAATTTGGATTGACATGCGAATTCTCTATGCTCAGGACATCTCCAGCTTCATACATAAGAAGGCCGAGGTAAGCTATCATTGCCCCGTTATCTCCCATGAACCTTTTCTCAGGCACATGGAATGACACTCCCCTGTCACTGCACATGATATCCAGCATTTCCCGGAGCCTCATATTGGCTCCCACCCCGCCTGCCAGCAACACCTCGCTCTTGCCGGTATGCGCAAGTGCCCTCTCCGTAACCTCCACGATCATCGCAAAGGCAGTTTCCTGCAGTGAGTAGCACACATCTTCAAGGGTGTTCCGCTTGAGCGCCTCAGTAGCTGCAGTGGAAAGTCCTGAGAAAGAGAGATCCATGCCCTTTACAACATAAGGCAGAGGTATGTAATTCGTGGACTTTTTTGCAAGCTGCTCTATCTTCGGGCCACCGGGATGAGTTAAGCCAGTGCTGCGTGCGAACTTATCGAACGCATTGCCAAGACCGATATCCAGCGTCTCGCCGAAAACCCTGTATCTGCCCATCCTGTAAGCCAGCACCTGGGAATTCGCACCGCTGACGTACAGGGTCACCGGGTCCCTGGCAGGCGTTTTCCAGCGCCCTACCTCTATGTGGGCCAGACAGTGGTTAACACCCACAAGCGGCACTTCATACGTTATCGCCAGCATCCTTGCAGCCGTTGCAACGGTGCGCAGGCATGCTCCAAGCCCCGGTCCCCTGGAGAATGCAACGGCATCAATATCAGAAGGTGAGATGCCTTTCTCCTTTGCCTCTTCAAGTACTTTCCTGATGACCGTTGAGGCATATTTTGCATGGTGCTGGGCAGCTTCACGTGGGTGGATACCTCCGGTTGCGGGACTATAAATATCGGTAGCTTCCGCAATGACATCTTTCTCATTGACTATGGCTGCGCTGAGATTCCATGCGGTACCCTCTATTCCAAGGACTGTTCCTTTCAAATTCTATTCTCCAGCGCTTAATGGTCAGCTTCATAATATTAATTTTGCTGTCCTCTTCTGAACAAATAGAACACTGTTAGTGCAAGGCCGGAGAGCCCCATAACTGCACCAGGAAGCACGTACTTCCCAATTCCTACGCTTTCGTTTTTCTTATCCTGCGCCAGATATTCTGTGTTAGCTTCCATTTCCTGCAGAAGGACACCCGGCTCTCCTCCCTGTCTGGCAAGAGCGAACTGTTTGCCTGTAATGGCAAAAGGCGAGAATCCGGGGGTCTTTGCCTCGAAATAGAGGTAACTGTCATCGGAACCTGTCTGCTCCGTGGCAAGCTCTTCCCAGGCCCCGCCGGAGTACCTGTTGAGCTTTATTGTGTAGGGGTCGATGGCATTGTCGAGGACCCATTTCTGGCTGACACGGAAGCCTATGACAGGGTCCATTATATTGTTCTCCGTAGCATATCCTGTCTTGCCGACCCAGATGTTGATATTCCTGTATGTGAGGTCCGGGGCTGCGTTCGCTGCAAAGCCGGAAGTGTTCTTCAGCACTTCAATAGTGGTGCTTATCTTGCCTGAATTCTTCAGCGACAGGTACCTTACATACTGTATGTCATTCCTCGCATTGTCAAAATCGAAACTAATGGCCATGTCCGCCATGGTATTGACTGCAAGCACATCCTTGAAGAGGATGTTCTCGGCGCTCTCTCCGCTGGAGCCTCCTCCACCCCCGCCGCCACCTCCTCCGGAGCCTGTTGAAGCAGTCTGGCTCGTTGTTACACTGATATTGGACCATTCCCCGATGTTACCAACAAAGTCAATCGCCCGAAGGCTGTATGTGTAAGTGGTCCCCTCGGACAGTCCGCTATCTGTCAGGGTTGAGCCTGAAGTAGTAGTCAGAAGAGCACCGCTCCTTCTTATCTCCACATGGTCGGCATCAGCCGAGTTCTGCCATGTAAGGATAACTGACGTGGTAGTCCTTGAGCTTGAGAGACCACTGATGACAGGCGCAGTATTGTCCTCAAGGGGAGCATATATGCTCAGGTGGGTGATGTTTGTGGTGATGGTATGTGCGGAGCTGTTAACCACACTCCTGAAAGGCACCCAGGTTTCTTCATCAGGGTCATACCAAGCAATAGTGAGTTTTCCAACATCATCCACGAGAACCGGATCATATCCAAGGCTCATGGAAACATTTCTCCCAAACTGGTATGAATTAACAGGCTCAGAGCCATTCATGGCTCTTATATCAACAGCAGGGCCTGCAAAAGTGGATCCACTGCAGGGATCCTGCCCTTTGACAAGGGCAGCAGCCAGGCTTCCAGGATTGGCGGATGTGCCTGTTATGTTGAAGTTGAGAATTGGGCAGGAGACAGTTCCAATCCCGGGAACCGGAAGCATTGCTTCATCGTTTCCATCGGTATGGGAGATCCCTCCCACGCTCAGGTACATCGTGGTGTTATTACTGAAATATTCCTGCCCGGAATAGTTTAGGATGGAAGTGATGTCCACGGTATTTGTGCCATTCAAAAGTGGGATGTTGTTAATATTGAATGTTCCGTTTGAGACAGGATCATAACTGTTGGTGATCTCCCCGTTGACATAAACCGAGACATTGGTCGCTATTCCGGCATTGCCGCTTATATTAAAGTTATTGTCGGGCAGGTAGTATATTGTGCCGGAAGCCGGGGAGATGATGGCAGGCTGGCTTGCGAACACGGTGAAATTAACGGCGGTGGAGATTGTTTCTCCTCCCATCTCTCGTGCAAACACTGTCAGGGTGTGGTTTCCATCTGTGAGGTCAAGGGTTGTGTTGAGGTAATATGCTCTGACTGCGGTGGAGTTTGCGCCGTTGTTTATGTTATACCATATATCACTGTATTTGTGGCTGCTTATGTTGATATTGCGGCTGTTACACCGAATCACTTCATCCTCGTTAATTCCCTGGAAGTCGATATAATTGTCTTCTTTAAATGACAGGACGAGGGAAAAATTCTGGGGTCCAACCTGAATTGCCGTACCGTTTACATAGATAGTATAATTTCCGACTTCAGGGTTTGGTATATTTATGCATTCTACGTTGTTCGTATTGTCCGGTTCACTTCCACCGTTTCCAAAGTATTCACTCCCTGTCGGTCCGATGACTACGAGATCAAGATCGTTCACAAGATCCTTGTCTGAAACTTCAGTCCTCGGATAATCAGTCCACACAAGTGTGGCTTGGAAGGGTTGTGTTGAGTAGTTTACGCTATATGTTACATTCCACGACTCTCTGGTATCATTTAATCTCTCGTAATCGTGGTATTTCAATACTACAGAGTTTTGAGGGAAGAGCGAGTTTTCCACATCAACACGACCCCATCCCTGGGAATAGTCAGGCCTTCCTGTAATTTCCTGATGTGTTCCTGTATCATATTGCCCAGGGGTCATATCATGGGCACCATTGATCAGAGTAGCTTTAATCAATGCAGCACTCGGGTTTTCTAACCCTCCAATGTCTGTATAATATTGCCTGACAAGTGCAGCAGCTCCGGCAACAATAGGTGTGGACATGCTTGTGCCACCCATATACAGATAATTATCGTCTATGACTCCCCAACCTGTACCAGTTGCTTGACTTGATCTTGTCGAGGCTATGAATGTTCCGGGAGCAACTAAATCCGGTTTGATTCGATTATCATTCGTTGGTCCTCGGCTGCTGAAGGCTGCAATACCTTCTCTATTATTCGCCATATAGTCATTTGTGATTGGATTTGAAGGGAAAAAGTTAATCCATGAGCCACTGCCCCATGTAAGATATGGTGATATCCCAAAATTTTCTCCTCTCTCGTTCTCCGAGGCTCCGACGGTAAGGCAGTTCTTAGCGTTTCCAGGTGACCCTATTGATCTTTGATCTATCACTCCATCTCCATTACTGTCTTTTCCGCTGTTGCCTGCTGAGAAAAGAATTAACATATCAGGATGATCCCACATGAATTTGTCTACCTTTTGAGTGTATGAAGTATAACTTTTGTTTGTCGATCCCCAGCTGTTGGTGTGTATCCTTGCTCCGAGGAGATATACTTCATAAAACATCTCGCTAAGGTCATCTGGAAGTGTCAGATAAGCGGTACCATCTCCAGCAGCCTGGAACACAAGTTCAGCCTCAGGTGCCATTCCACTGTACTGCCCGCCAGAAAGTACCCCGTTACCAAGTACGGAACCTGCAACATGGGTTCCATGTCCACTCTGGTCAGCAACGCTTCCGTCACCCTTTGAATCAATGATTTTTAATACTCTTCCCCTAAGATCGAGATGCATTGTGTTTTTATTTCCAGTGTCAAGTCCGGTGTCACATACAGCTACTATCTGTCCGTTACCAGTCAACCAATAGTTATCACGTGTATTATTCACTTTAATTATGCCGGCAGCTATATCATTATGAATGACAGGTTGCACATACTCCTCAATCCAGCTGACCTCTTCGATGGAAGCCACATCAGGTATTCTGGACGTCGGAATCTGTACTCTCAGGACAGTTCCCGAGCCTGAAATAACACTTCCGTCCAGCGATATGATTGCAGAGACTACTTTTTCATAATCAGCAGAAGAAAAGATGATTATGTGGTATGTATTTTTAACTTCAGGCCCTGCTTCTGAGATATGTGTATTCTTATCATCCATTAATTCAGGTACATATTTGTACGATGGCTTATACTCTCCAGTCCACTTGATAAAGTCAAGTGAATTTACATGACTTTTTACGCTCTCATTCATTTTCATTACAAATGCGTTGTTTGGGACATAGCCGTAAATGGAAGCACCTGCTGATTCAATTTCCTGTTTCCATATCCTTCGTGTGGGACCAGTGAATTGTACAATGTAGTATTTTTCCGAGTCTTCTATGGATTGGGCGGCGTAATTCATAGATTCGGGCTCAGCACTTTGCACAAATGTTCCTTCAATTATATCTGTGTTAACGTGCCCTGCTCTTAAAAGCAGAAGACTGCCATCGTTGAGATCTGCATTATATGTATCTCCTGCAGCACATAGAGAAGTTGTTAGAGTTATCAGAATAAGGGCTCTGTAGAAAACCTACGTTACATTTTATTTTAGCATACTACTTTAAAAAGGATAAGTCCCCTGAGTATTACTCATCACAAGAAAACACATAGGGG
>JASKKT010000014.1 GCA_030154025.1 Methanolobus sp. | reverse complement strand
CTATTTTCACGGGTCTTATTCTCAACACATCTACACAACCAAAGAGATCCTTGACAGACTGTTACCATACCCTATTTTCACGGGTCTTATTCTCAACGGAAACCCACGCAAGAACCGGAAAGGGCATTAGTAGTTACCATACCCTATTTTCACGGGTCTTATTCTCAACATATTATAATAACCACTGGATACATAGTAGAAGGGTTACCATACCCTATTTTCACGGGTCTTATTCTCAACTATTAGGAGCGATCAACAATAATACGGTTTTATTGTTACCATACCCTATTTTCACGGGTCTTATTCTCAACTCTGGGTGCGATTGGACTCCGGCTGGGGTGGATATGTTACCATACCCTATTTTCACGGGTCTTATTCTCAACTATGTAGCAAAACTTAACAATACCGACTATATGAAGTTACCATACCCTATTTTCACGGGTCTTATTCTCAACATGAAATGATGTATGAGGCTGCACCTGATGATATTGATGAGTTACCATACCCTATTTTCACGGGTCTTATTCTCAACAAATCAATACTTCCAACTCCACAGGAAGCAGTATTAACGAGTTACCATACCCTATTTTCACGGGTCTTATTCTCAACAGAGATTGCAGAAGAAATGATTAACGAAGGAATGGTGTTACCATACCCTATTTTCACGGGTCTTATTCTCAACAATATAAATTCTATATTTTTCTTGGGCTACATTAGAGTTACCATACCCTATTTTCACGGGTCTTATTCTCAACGAACAACCTGCAGACCACTAGCTCATGGCGAGAGTGCGTTACCATACCCTATTTTCACGGGTCTTATTCTCAACTTCAGTGAACAACAAAAAAATGATATCCTGCGCTTATGGTGTTACCATACCCTATTTTCACGGGTCTTATTCTCAACACTATATCTTTTTACCTTTAAATTGATTTTGCTGACATTTTAAGCCTTTATTTCAGACTCTTTTTGGGAACATCTAACTTTCAGGAGATAGTTTATAAACATCGTCCCAATCAATATCTGTAGAATTTGTAATCTAAAATGTTTGCTGAACAGTAAAATAATGCCTATCGCCTTTATTACTAAGGTTTGATGCTGTACTGCTATCTAAATCTTATATTTTAGTGCGATCTTGAGCTAAATTTCCGGGAACATTTACTTTTTGCAATAGCTTTTATAAACATGTGTCCACAAAATGGTAATTTTATTTATATGCTCAAGTGCTTTATAGACTGAGGAAGAGGTTTAACGGATTTAACCAAAGTCTGACATTTAGGACACACCGTGAAAACTGTAATATTATCCTCATCTTCAAGATCCATATCAAAGAGGGCTTTTGATAGCTTATTTATATCATTTTCAAGGATATCGCCAGCAAAAACACTATACTGTATACGCACAAGCCCGTGATACATCAGCAGTTCTGCAATACTGTTCCTCAGGCGATTATCAGTTATATCATATGCAACGATCAGATACTTTTTGTCGATACTTTCACCCGCCTTAACTCCTGCGCCACTGGTACTTGTAAGCCTTATATGGAGTACCGTTTACGATCGCATTCCTGAGTGCCACAGCCTGTCTCTGTATGATCTCATTGATTTCTACGTCAGCACATTCATATTGGGTGTTACCGGCAAGACGCGAAAGCACAGCAGTGGAAAATTCCTTCTTGAGATCATCTTGCATCACGCATAGATTGCCTTCCATGGAGAAATCTTTTATACTCACCTGCTTTCTTCCTATCATTGTGAGTATCGTTTTATCCACAACAGCTTGGCGGAACTCCTCAATAAGGTCATACACAAGAGCCTCCTGCTTTCTGTATCTAGAATGAAGAACTCCATAGTATGGATTCAGATTTGTCTTCATCAAAGCAAAGCGTATCTTTGAGTACAGAATGCCATAACCATAACTTAGCATCACATTCACAGGATCAGGCGAAGGATGTTTGATCCTGCCGGCAAATTGGAGATAATCGGGTATTACTTCCTTCAAAGCGCTAAAGTAAGCATTAGAAACCCGTCCTTCATGTCCCATCAGTACAGGGACATCCTCGATCTCACTCATAATTGCTATGGCGTCCTTCATCTGCCTGATTTGCTCATGAAAGTTCACATCTCTTCTCTTTTGCAAGGACAATAAGACAGATATCTTGTTTTCAGCTGCAGCGATACAAATGCTTCTGGCAATACCGGCGGCATGGGCAGGATCAAGCATCAGCTGCTTCTCCCAAGTATCAAGCTGTCTCCCCTGTTCATGGGAAAAAAGATAGCCTACAGGATTTCCGAACCAATCGAGCAAAGACAGTGCAATATCATTATCTACTATCAAACGCATGGCACCCGTGCTGATCATGTGCTCACCCGATATAATGAGGTGTTCGAGTGTTGAAGGGGTCAGCAGTAAGGACTTTTTCTCATCCTCCTCATTCCACTCGACGGCCAGCATTTCATTATGCTTCTTCAGCTTCTTCCCATAACCACTTATGTGCAGGGTCTGCGGGGTCATTTCAGTCATATCACACCATAAGTTTTGGGAAGGTAGCCTGTTCACAAAGCGTTTTGAACGTAGCGTTTCCAAGCGTCACTATCACTATTTTAGTAGTTTCCCTTTCAAAAGAAAGGTAATCTTCTTTGCTGATAGGACTTGTGCCGTGAGCCAGGATTGAACGGTTTCTCTTGTCGCGGATGCTTTCTCCTTTATCAGCAGACTCATTCATGCCAGCATATATCTTGCCCGCAGGATTGTTGATTATCTGGAGGAGCACCATCTGGTCATTCAGCCCAGGAGGAGATCTCGGTTCATCAAAACCTGACAACTCTTTGAATCTCTTCTTTATAGAAAGTACATCCATGTCATGCCTCTGCGCAAAGCTCTCGTAATCTATCCTGCTAAGATTGCTGATACCTTCCTTCTCAAGCAAAAGAGTGGCACAGATCTCAAAACAACGGTACATACGTGCAGTAGCATCATCAAAAAGGCCCTGTTCTGCCCTACGATTTGCATTCATGTATACATCAATAAGACGGAATCTGTCAGTAATGTTAGATCTGCATTCCCAGTTATCTTCAAGTGCCTTGAGGAATGAGATATTTCTTTCCGCATCCTTGCTGTTCAGTAGCTTAAAACCAAGCCTGTCACATCTGGATACAATCGATTCAAGTCTCTTGGCAAGATAAGTGGAGCTTTCCCTTTCCTTCTTGCTCTTATAATATCGGCTATGGACAAACCCATCCCAGTCACTATAGACTTCTGTAAGCTCCCGAATAAGTCCGATCTTTGTGAAAAGGGCTGCATCGTGTACGGTTTCACTCAACTTTTCACAGACTTCAAAAGCCGCACCAAAGTATCCGTGGTCAAAATTGTCCTTCAGCATCTTCATATCAATATCCCCGAAATATTCGAAAGGATTGTCGATATCTCGGATACTTCCGCTGAAGGGTACACTGACCCCCATCTTTTCTTCCGCGTGCAGGTATATCATAGGTATCCTGAAAAAGAACGCAAATGCGCCGACAGCTGTTCCCATGATCTTTCTACCGCCAGTGGGGTCTATCCTCACACGCCTGTTCAGAGTCCTTGGAAGCACATCCTCTTTCAGTATTCGATAGTTTTTTGCTGCGTCCACCTCATCGATCATCACCATCTCCAGTTTCATCCCGGAATCGATAACACTCTGGTCCGTGACTATCCTTTCAATTGTCTTAAGAGATCCTTCAGTATGCAAAAGAACAGCAGTTTTAGGCATGACAGCTAGCAGAGAAAGGATTATAGGGCTTTCACGCATACCCACTGTACATATCAGCACGTCGCAATCGCCCTTATAATGCTCGATGTATCTTTTCTCATAGGGGAAAAGCCTTGAAGATACATCTCTGAGGACACCCGTGTCTGAACTATCCTGAAAGAGCTTTAACTCTTCAAGCACATTATCAAGATCTGCTTTATTTTTTACTCTGCCACGTATAACGTTGAACACATCATTCATCTAGAAATCCCCATGTACTATTCTCTTGTCCATAATCCTCAGCCCTTCGTTAATATGCCAGTCTGCATTGAGCAAAACGGAATAAATATCTCCTGCTATTCTTCCCTGATAATCTCTTATTATTTTGTTAATCTCATCTAGAGGGACGCTAGATCCAGGAGCGATAACATAAAGTTTGACTGGTTCAAAGTTCACGTCCCAATCAAGTTTGTTCACCCTTGGAATTAGCTGTGCCTTGTAGGTGTTTAGCCACTCAACATAGGATAAACCCTGGACCACTGCTTCCTTCATTTCAGAAGATCTAATCTTGACCTCAACAACTGCAAGTGAGCAAGTACTACGTTCACGTGCCAGGATGTCGGCATGCATTCTTCCAAAGCGGATATTGCGTTTTATCTTCCCCAGAGATGTTTCGTAACGGAGAAAATCCAGTCCAAGCTCAGATAACCCTCCTTCCTTCATTTTATTTATCAGCAGTCCATGAAGCCATTTCTCTTCATAGCCGATGCTGCCTTCTTTTCTTAAGCTGAGTATAATCTCAGATTGCTGCAGTAAATGCTGTCTGATATCCTCGGTCACAACGGAGTCGACGTTATCACTATCAAAGTCATACTTTACCTCTAGCCTGTTCACCTTACGGGACATCGATTTCTCAGAATAACTGGCAAGTTTCATGGAAAATGAAGAGGGCTTTATATGCAGCTGAGCCACTTTCAGACCTTTTATGATACATGAAAAACCATCTTTCCTGCTAAAAGTCTGGATACCTTTATTCTGACAAGACAGGGCTACTTCTAATATCTCTTGGCACTTCCTGCGAACTGGTGTTGCTGTGACACCTTGCAGATGCTCATCAAAGCTCTTCCAGAGCCCATCGGCATTATCAAAGTCACCTAATATTGGGTCTTTATTGTTTACCAGATAGGGTGTGGATGCTTTGTTATTACGTACAGCTACTCCTCCCCCTGAAGGTGGCCTGAAAGCAACCCAGCCATCCCCTAGCTTGACTTTATTCGCTTCAAAGGATATTCTATCCCCGAATCTGTGAGCCCTTTTACCACCTATACTGGAAGCAGGCATCCCGCTTGATCCGTAAGATCCTTCTCTGTAAACATAAGTTACTCCTTTATGGCATCCAAGCTCATTTGCCTTCTTTTCTATATGAGAAGGCACCTCATCTCCCAATTCATTTTTCAGAGATAAACCTCCTGTAATTATCACAAAGCACTTAGGAAACTTAAATCAGGACTGGCCTTTTATCAGTATCTCGAGATCCTTGAAAAGAAACTTTTTCTGATTGTCATCTAGAGCATCAATGTATAGCCTGCACCTGTCCCAATCCTCTTCCAGTTTACCCTTCCATGATCCAAAGACGGATATACCGTTTATCTGGATATACCCAAAAACAATGGCCACAATGTATATCATCTCTGTAACGTCTTCCCATCTAAGCTCCAATACATCATGGTGTCTTACAGGCTGTTTCATATAAATGGCCTGCATCCTCTCTTCATGGGCCATTGCCACAAAATTGTTATCTCCACTGATAAGCAGGATATCCACATTGCGCTTGTCTCTGAAGGATTCATATGAATTGATGATTTTTTCATCACCAGTTCTTCCTTTACCGTCTGTTTCCTGACAGTTTGGCAGTGACATTATCCTCTTATATTCCACAGCTCCAAGCCTAGCCATTCGAGCGTCCTTTGGTGGCTGGTTCAGGAACTTGTTTGCAAAAGGAAGATGCGTTGCCAATTCTTTAATCTCTTCAAATCTGTATTTCGCATCCCATTGATATCTTAATTCTGCCTTTACATTCTCGCTAAGGCAGTATCCCATACTGGTATTGCCTTTTCTTGAAATGTGTGAAACAATATCTTCGACCACACGAGTTGTCTGATGGCGCATGGAATTTGTATCATATCCTATGAATAGGGGCTTCTGACCTTTTAATAGATCTCTGTTGCATCCTTCACGAATAATCTCTATCAGTTCCGGTTCATTATCCGATCTCCATAAAGAGGCAGCATAATAGCATACCTGCAGGTCATTATGAGTAGGGACTTCTTTATCAAGCACGGACCCATGCTTCCACCGGAACAGTGATTCTCTTTTTTCCTGATATATCTTAATGGGCATAGTGTACAGAGTACAGGTGTCCCCAAAATCCACTTTAAAGAGCGTTCCAATAGGAGGATATACGACTTCAACTGAGCCAGTATGTGACTTTATCTCGTTGAACAGTGAGATGAGGTAGTTCTTTGGTATTATCATTCAAAGACCTCTTGGTGCAGTTTCCTCGAATTCTTTTTTAAGGTCTATCAGAGTATGCCTGAACACAGGAATAACCGGATAGGGACTATTCTCGTACTGTCTGTCGGTCAAATGAAGATAATAAACGTGGTCTGCATTCATTGATAAACCAATTTCCATTGCAATAGCAGACATATACTTCCTGCCAGGCGTAATATCTATGGCTACCTCATCTTCTTTGCTGAGATTCTTCATATAATTCCTATAAGCATTCTTGATAGTGGAAAAGTCAGTTTCCTTAACTTCATGAAAAACCATTTCTGAAGATTTTGAGGAATACCCGGAGATTACCAAAGGTACCCAATGCTTTACATCGTTAATCCAGCCTGCCCAAAGATCTCGGTTGACAAGGAAAATCAATTTATCAGGGACAAAGCCATCTATCTTGCATGCAGCCCATATGGTGTTAATCACGGCGAAGGGGCTTGAGCCAATGAACGTTATCCAGTATTTCATGGTCATTCTGCCAGGAATTCTTCTATCTGGAACTTTTGTACTTCAGTTGCTTCAAACTCGACCATGTTCTTTGAAGCATTGCCCGATCTGTCTACATTAGCAACTCTTTTTCCTGTTATGCGGCATTTAGATTCCATTATGTCGCTGATCTGGAGCAGTTGTTCCTTTGTGACATTATCAAAAGCTATCCACATGGAAAGGTGTGTACCCTGTGGTATAACATCACGGCCCGCAAAATCGTCCATCGAAAAAGCATCCGATACTATCACTCTGGAGCGGTGTGTGTTCTTAGAACCGAACATATCATCAATAACCCCTGAAGATGTTCCACTTTCAATGAGAGTATGGCGCAAAAACCCCTTGATGGTTGAACCGGGAATTACCGGTACGCCCATATTTGTCACTGTGGCCTCATCAATACCTGGCATCTGGAAATCTGTAAGCGTTTCTACATCATATTTAACCACTATATTCCCTTCAAGCCTATCATTGGAATAGGCCTTGTAATAGACATCAAAATCCCTGCGAGAAACTTCCTTTCCGTCATTTATCTTAGCCAGGTATCTTCTTGCGGCATCACAGAATTGATAGGGATCTATTTGCTCTGAGTCTACATTGAACAGGAAATCCTCATCATCTGCAACCGTCCTTCTGGTAACTCTCAGGCGGTCTACATCTGCAAAACCATATCCTCTGGATGCTCCTCCTCCAAGATAGCAACGCTTGTGGTTAAACTCGTTCAGCGCAAGGACAATCAATCCGACATCGGTTTCAGTTGCATTGTCAAGGTTAACTGCCAGATTAAAGGATGTGTTGGCAGCAATGACCTCTTCAAATCGAGGAGTAGACTTTGGTTTGCCCTTATTATCAGTGATGACTTCATATTCTTCAGTATTGTTATTTATCCTGTATTTTGTTGCGCAGTGCGGCCTTTCCTCAAGCATACCCAGATTACCTGCGTCATTTGAAACATGGGCGTCTTGTACCCTAATGGATGCACCGGTGTTCTGCGAACCGAATATAGAGCATGAAATACATGTCATGCTACCACACAGTACTTTGCCCGCTTTCCGGTCTCCGACGCCCATGCACGACTCATTCTCGTTGAATGTTCTTACCATGCGCTCTACTGTGCTTCTTAGAACCCCCTTGAGGCTACTGCCTGGGATATAAGGCTCAGCAGTCTTGCTTTGTGCATTGTATGAAAGAAGTACAGGTGTCTGGGACATTGAGTAAGCACCAGCATTCTGACCTCCCCCGATGCGCAAGGGTGTTACAAGAGTGAGCGTTGCAGTTATTTGCCATCTGTTCTGGAAAGTATCAAACCTGCTCATACTCACCACTCTTGATAGCGCCAGCCCAGTCGACCCTTGACTGGTCCTTCAGGTCCGCAAACTCGTCGGTTCCAGATGCGTATTCGCGTCCTTCATACCTGCCTTCAAGGTAGTCCTCTGCAGTTATGAGGTTTATCCGATCGATATGTATCTCAGCCTCTCCGAATCCACGGGATACCGCGTGCCCGATACTTCCACAGCACACATTGAAAAAGTCTGTAAGACTTAAGAAAGCACCAAGTTTGGCCTTGTCATAGACATCCTTTAAACCAGTATTCTCAATGGTGAGAATACCTGTAAAGACAGTACCTTTTGGAACAACCTCTGTATCGTACTTACCACCCGGTTTTGCCTTCCGGCTCTGGCGGTCTATAGCAACACCATCTCTCACTAATGTTTTTTTGCTATCTGCAATAGCATCTCTGATCCTGATGGAAGAGGCAAGGTCCTTGCCACCAAATAAATTGCATACAGGGCACTCGTTACAGCCTCCGCGAGCTTTATTATCAAATATATCACATACTTTAACGGTGTTCAATCCACGAAGCAACCTCTCCATTTCTGTTCTTAGAACACCTTTTAAGCTGCTTCCAGGAATTATCGGGACTCCATCACTGTTCTTAATGACCGGATTATCTACCTCAGCTGGCTCGATTGTGGTGTGACCTCCAACATGCAGGTCAGATTTTGCCACTATTCTGTAATGGATGAGTGCGCGGTTATCTAATTTTCTGAACATCTCAATACCTCCTACCATCAGCGCCGGCCTTCCATTTCATCATATTGTTGACAATGTTATCCACGTGTTCAGAACCACCAACTATATCCATCTCTGCGGCAACCATGGTTTTCAGGCGCTTTCTTACTTCTGTATCATCCCCGGCTTTTTTGAAGATAGTGCATACTGAATCCATGCTCCAGTTACTATATCCTATAAGGTAGCGTATCATCTCTCTAACTTTCTCCGGATCATGTTGGCTGTTTTGGATTTTATTAACTGAAATGAGTAACTGAGTGAGATATTTATTCAACTTTGCATCTGAGCGTGGGAGGAAATAAGCTGCGCTTTTAACGAAATGAACTACAGAAGAACGCGCATCTTCAAATTCCCGCAGAGATTCCGGCAGGTTCTTTAACTTGCTCCTTGACTGTACCATATAGTTCTTATCCAAATCCTCAATGCTCAACATTAAGTCATATGAACTTAAAACAAGCTCTTTCAGTTCTCCCGGTTTAAATTCAATATCCATTTCAATACCTCCTGTAGTTCTTCTGTGGACCCCTGGTATCCTTACGATCGTTATTCCTTGGGCTTTGCCCGGATTCAAGTAATGGATTGATCTTACTCATAGCCGACTTTTTGTCAATTCCTTCACATTCAAAAAGTAGTTCCAACCTTTGAGCATAGCTAACAGCATTTTTTACAGCTTTTTTATCTTCAAGCAGTTTGATGTTCCATAATGTATACTGCATCAGCTGCTGAAGGTCGTGTCTATCATATTTTCCCAATGTCTGAAGGATATGAGTTGCAAAAATCTCGTTCTTGTCACGTTTAGCCTTGATCTCAAAGCGTGCCTGGTCTGGCTTTTTACCTTGTGGGGGAGCAGGATTATAGCCTACCTTTAATCGCTGTATCTCTGCAATATTATCCTCTGACAGTGCAGAAGCAATTATTTTTCTGACCTGGGCTGTAGAATAGGCCTGTATGCTACCTCTGTTGTTCAATACGGCAAGCAGTGCCAGTTCCCATGAATCAGCATTGATCTTTGAGCTGTTGCTCATACCTGTCCCTCCATAAAATAGACATCTCCATAGCCACTATTGGTCATTTCTCCAATACCATATATTTCGAGGGCTGCAAGCAATTCAGGGTTTCCCCGGACCATTAAACAACTTCCCGGTCCTATGCACCGAACAATCTCTGAAACCCGGTTCCCGTTTTTAAGAGACCATCCTCTGGCGACACCTCTTGTTATGATTTGCCGTGGCAAACCTGACCCTGCTTCCTGTCCGTGAAATAGAACATTAAAATCATCTTTGTAGCCTCGGAGGGAGCAGAACTTTGAGATATAGTCTTTAAAAGTACTATCAAAACCGATGACAGAATTATTTTCATCTTTAAGTATCATCGATGAATTTGTCACCATCATCAGATTACTCTTGTCAGACAGCTCTTTGGCTCTTTCATGTATGATATCATTGACCGGTTTTTCTTTCAGGTCTGAGAACGCCACACTTCCATAGCCTCTTGACCGATATCCACCAAGTCCAGAGAATATACCCGCTTCATGAAGAGCGCTCTTGACTTTATTTACAAACGAGTCTTCAACAAGACATCTGAACTCAAAGACTGTACCTGGAACTATACTTTTGACGTGATAAGGTGAGATCTCAAAATCAGATCCGGGGCTGGTATGGCCGTCTCGGGTAATAGGACATTTAGTGGAGATATGCGTTCCAACGGAGGCCTTTTCAAGTTTTCCTGTTTCTAAAGAATCCAGTGTTATAAACCCAGATACTTTCTTCCCTTCCTGCAAACATGGCTTTCCATCCACGAAATTGCTACAAGCTTTTGTGCCTTCTGCAATCAGATGTCCGCACTTTTTACACCATTTCAGTGAGGACGAACTAGCTACTGTTCTTTTGTAACCCGCAGCTTCACTACTAGACATGGGAAGAGCATTTTTGAAGAAGGCATTCGTGTTAGACATGTCATTATCTTCACTAATCTTCATTTCTTCAAAAAGGTCACGATGATTTGTGTAAAGATAATACCCAAGCATTCCGCGTATGGTCCTCCCAGGAACATACTCGAGGGTGTCTGCAAAGGTTCCACTCTTTTTACCAGTACCTATATGTAGAGAAGACAGTGCTTTCATTGTGCCTGATATTTCTATCATTGCTGGGCACCTCCTCTGGTATATTCATCAAGAGATATCTCTTGTATACCTCCGCATATCTCAAAACCCCCAAGTCCACGTGAGCGGTTTCCTCCTAGACCATAATGGCACATGGAGTGAAGGCTTGCTTTGAGTAGTCTGCACTCACTCTCTGTCAGATTCTTGATGATAATATGGCCTGTGAAGATAGTTCCTGCAGGGACTACCTTTGTCCTGAAAAGTCCACCGTCTATCTTGGATAGCTTATCCCTGTCAATGGAAGCATGCATCCTTGCAGCATAGCCTGCTTTACCAGCAGTTCGAAAATCCATGATCCTTATCTTGCCTTCAGAGTATCCTGCTTTACCATCGTTATTTGGGACACCGAATATAGGACAGACATCACAACCATATTTGCCTTCTTTGAGCTCGTCACAGAGGACTATGTCTCTCTTGTTCTCCTCAGATGCATTCTTCTTTTCAACATCCCCTGTGATCCAGCAATCTATATTCTGAACACTTCGTACAATGCGCTCCGCTTCAGTACGCATCACGCCTTTGATATGAGATCCAGGAATGTATGGAACATCTTTATTGTCACGGAGATAATCTAGTGTGGAGCCTTGGGAATCGCCAGTAGTATGAAAGTCTGTTGTAGCCTTGAGTTCTATCTTTAATATCTTCATATAGACCCCTCCTCACTTCCGTGCAACAGATGTGGTATTATCATACGTGATGCGCCAAGGACCTTAGTATTTTTCAGTATGCCTGCCATCCATTCGCAGTCATCAAGTCCGATATCGCTGCTCTTGCGCTGCAAAGATGTGTACATGTACTTTATAAGGTTCAGCCGTTCTAGCTCAGAGTCGCCACATGTGATCAGATCGGAGAGGAGGGCACGTGAGCTCTTCTTATTCAAAGCTATGGATATCATTCCTTTAAGCTGGACGAAGGATTCTTCATGGCCACCATCTCCTAATACAAAACAACTGGAATTATCGCTTGGCATTGCAGAGCTTATTCCTGTTATAGCAATGGCTCCCTCTGGAAGTCTGATGATACCAAGCTCATCCGTAAATGTTGCCCCGCGGAATATTTCCTTTGCCTTCGATTCCATTTTTCTTGCAGCATCAAGCAAAAAGTATATTGGGAATTTATGGTCTGCAATGGCTATACCACATGAGACCGTTACAACAGGGTTACTGAATACCTTAGTATCATGGAATTTTTTTTGGAACTTGAAGTCTCCCGCTATGTTCTTTGCTAAGATTTCGGCAAACTGGATGATGCCCTTAGCATTCATTAAAATCAGGATGTCATCCCCCCCTGCATAGACTACTTCCATGCCTAGATAGTTCCCATCCTCCCTGCTGACCATAACCAGATCCCTACGAACCTGTTCATTTTTCAGGAAATCTGCAATGGTATTCTTGAGGATCTCATCGAACCTTGATCCGAAACTCTGGCTTTTGAAAGTATATTCCGCAGGAGTTGTTGTCTGCTGGAACATCCGTCCCATCATATTTCCATCTACCATAAGCACTCCTATGGAATTGCCCAAGTGTGAAAGCTCGGTAGGACGACTGGCACCGTAGGTATTTTCTATATACCTTTTTGATAGTCCCCACTTTTCACTTTCACCCCTCTGGTTCTTGACCGTGCAGACCTCGCACATTTCAGCACTTGCAGGAAGAGGTCGTGTTGAACAGAACTTACAGATCTCTTTCTTATCTGATATTGAAGGGACATGATATGTGCGGTTCTTTTCTATATCCAGCAGTTCCTGAGATCTCTCCAGCACTTTATCGAAAGCGTGGGCAACATCATCAATATCAATTGAGAATGCAACAACTGCCGCTTTTAGTCCTTCTTTCGATTCATCAGAAATACATTTTTTAATCTCCCTCTTTAGCAACTCCCGGTAGTTTGGGGTGTCCGGCATAAAAGAGAGTAGATTGCCACCGCCCACAAAAAGAACAGCTTCTTTGCAGACATGTTTTGAGATGACGTCAGCTGCAAGTTCAAGAGTCTTGCTCACAAGGAAGCTTCCACCTCTTAGCATTTTAAGCTTCTCGGCCTCGCCAATAAAGCCCTGGATGCCTGTCATATCAAGGGAAAGGATGCCAATCTTACCTTTTAGAGAACTTGAGGAACCCAGATACTGCACGGGCCCTCCACCGGTTGTATTATCGACAAATAGCTGGATACTGATTGCATTGGCATCTTTCGGTTTAACTTTTTTTACCTGAATGCTTCCGTTCCCAAGAATCACAGTATGTGGAGTATCCAGGCATTTCAGTCCCCCTGCATCGAAATTGAGCTCATGCGGGAATATCCTGTCGTGGCTTGATACTTTGAGCATGCCGTTCTTCAAATCAAGTCCAGCTTCTATCTCATTAACTCGGTCAGCTGCTGAGGCTACTGTGTCTGCGGTACTCAAAAGTCTTTCAAGGTCTGTCACTACATCCCTTCCATGATGTCTGGATGCAAGCAGAGGAAGAATTTTTTTCAGCTCAAATCTCTCTACAAGCTTTGAAGTGGTTCTGGAGAGAATATCATCTATTATCTCCTTTCCCTGCTTTGTATGATAATGGAACTGCTGATATTTTGAATCAGATGTGTATGAGCGAGGTTTGCCAATATCATGCAATAATGCAGCCACTCTGAGAAGTGCAATAAAATCTTTTTTATCGTATTCACAGCCTATGTTATAGGCGTCAAGACATTTCTGAACGTAAGAAGAATCATCCTCCATTTTTTGTATCAATAGGCATACAGCTATGCCAGATGTGTTTTTGAGGTGATGGAAAAGAGAACATACCGGGAATCGAGAGTCTGAACTTATGCTTTTCAAGAACGGGTCTCTTTCAAATACATCATATATGCCGTCGGCCACATCACTCATTTTTGATGCTGTGTTAAAGGTATCTGTAATTCCTGCAACAAGCTTATCGAGCATCTTGTCGCTTTGCGTTGGGTAATCCACATTGGACCTCTTTTTGGTAAACCAGTCCGTTACTCCTATGTTTTCACTCAAGTCAAGTCCTCCCGGTCCAGCATCATAAATCCTCCGTATCCATATACTGTATGTTTTCCAATTTGCAGGGATTCTCCCATTCCCAGAATAGTTGCCACTTCCGCGGGCATTGAGGATGTCTCATAGTCCATCCACCCACTGATTCCCCCCATTTTTATTGTCTTCTTTTTTATGTTTGTATGCTGGTGTTTTACCACCTGTACATCAAAATCAAGTAGTTCCGCATCAAGATCCCGAATTTCTTCTGAGACGTGAAAAGGATAGTTCTGAATGTCATGGTACTTTGTGATCTTATTGTAACTCCTTATGCACGAGCGCAGAAGAGTATTGAACGAAGGCAATACCTCGAGCTGCCCATTGCTTTTAAGGGAAAGAGGCGATGTTGTAACAAGACGCAGTATGTTGCCCATTTTAACAGGTTTTATCTCCAGATTCTTTGCTTCTATGGACTCAATATTGTATTCCAGACCATCAAAATTAGGTATTCCATTCCTTGCATTGATACTTGAAAGTATTCGGGGCGCCATTTTCTTCTTATCACCAAAGAGACGAATGAAGGCAGTGATGTTCTCTTTATCCTTGAAGGCCATTAGCGAATAAGGCCGGACCTCACTGTGTTCCCTGAAAACCATAAAGTAAGGACATTGCAGAGTATCTCCACAGTCAGCACAGGAGCGCTTTGTATCACACTTCAATGCATGACCAAGCCACCCGCGAAAAGCAGCACCTATAAAATCCTTTTTCAGAACTTTCTTTGTAGAAATATCAAGTGAGATCAAAGTGTAACGCATAGTACAATTCAAAGAAGTTTTTTGTTATAAATGTTTTCCATGTGTCATCGGTTAAGCCCACCACTGATCTCTAAACCGTTGTCTATTGACATGTGGGTCAAGTGCTTGACTCGAATACACTTCCATAAACATCTCAAGTGACATTTCTATTCCACAATATTTCAATATCGATCTAAGTTGACCATTCGCATTCTCTGAGAATATCGTGCTCCATCGCAGTTGTGTATACCTTATCATCATCTCTTTTTCATTGTGACTTCTTACAATAGTGTATATTCTTCTACTGACAAGAAGCGTCAGTAATGCTATCCATATGTATGCTTCAACAATATTTGGATTGGTTGTGTTTACAACATCCATTGCATACCTGCTTTTGAGTTCCTTGAACACTAATTCAATATCCCATCTGGCTCCATATAGCTTTGCAATGTCTTCTGCATCCAGTACATCCTGCGGAATGTTAGTGATATATGTATGATATTCCTCTGTCTCTTTATTCATTATCGCAATCAATCGGAAATTCTCAGTATCGTTTTTCTGCTTGCCATTATAAGTTCGGCGTTTGAAAGAAACTTCCACATCTACATCGAGAACCTGTCTTTTCAGATGGGGTAACACTTCACTTATCCATTTTCCCTTAACATCGATACTTCGACCTCTATGGACACTGTTAACATTGACGACCAGTGGGTCAGCATTTTTCTTCAATCTGGACACAAAGTAACCACCGTTATCCTGGATCCTTGCGAATAACTGATGCTTATAATATCCAAGATCAATAAGGAAGATTCTATTCTTGATCCATGGTCCCATATGCAATGTCTTCAATTCATTAGTGCTTTCAGCATAAAGAGCTACATTTTTTGGCCCATTGGCTACTGCACTTACCAGCAATCCTACTTTTACGCCTACAGCTATCGTTCGTGTCCGTGTTGCAGGCCATTTTTCAGATAATGAGCTATGTAGACGAACAATGCTGCTATCCTGGATCAGTACATCTTCGAATTGGGAAAGCTTTTCCGACAGGTGTTTGTTCTGCTCTTGAGCAAGTTGTTCGATCCCGTGCATAACACAAGCCCGGAGGAATGCCACAAGTTCAGGAGTGAAACGTTCATACCAGCCACCATCGCTTATTTTCTTAGTAGCTGCTTTCTCATAACTGCGTTTAAGGCTGGCTAAAGTGCGCTGAAGCTGAACACCAAAACCCAGGGTCAGAACCCAAAACATTATCAATGGGTCTATTTTTCGTTCCCGTTTTACCAGACCTGTTTCGTGAGCAGTTTGGCGTAGCCAGTCAGGAGAGAAAATACCACATAGGTTTTTCTCAATTATGTGTGGATCGTTTGCCATTATTGTCCCCTCAGACAATAAAATAAAGGTAGTTGAGTATATAAAGACCGGAGTTTGGGAGAGAAAACAAGTCGGAACAGACGAGAGTAGAAAAAACGTATCAATAAACTCTTTTAGTTCTTAACCGATGACATATGGAAAGTATTACTACTGATTCTCGATAATAGTCGTTATCACCATGCAAAACTGCTCCGTCCGTGGTTAGAAGAACATAAAAAAGAAATACATCTCTTCTTTCTACCGCCCTATTCACCAGATCAGAATTCAATTGAAAGAGTATGGAAACTTACTCGGAAACTATGCACTCATAATCGATATTTTCCCAGTCTGGAGGATCTGTTCACAGCAATATCCAACAAGTTCGAGGAATGGACAAAACCTAATGATCAATTGACAAAATTATGCGTAATTACTTAGGTCGGCATGTATAAAAGTCACAATCTTTCGGAGGATATGATGGCAGACCTGCAGTAGATCTCGGACAGGACATATGACAATCCACTTGAAGTAAGAAATGAATTCGAGGAAGGCCGACAGTCCGGGGCAGTAAGGGAGTCTGTCAAAGAGAATGAGAGCCACTCAAGGGATGAAAGGGGAACAAGGTAAATAGACCAGTAGTATACTGATTTGGCTTACTGGAATGGTTTGCAAAGAGTAAAGGCTGACCAGCAAGATTTATGCAATCAGCATTATTTTTTCTTACAAATCGAATTTAAGTATTTATTTATATGCCGCCTCACATAATATTATGGTAAATCCTAAACAGGGGGAGTAATAGATGAGAAGCAATGCAACTGCAATACAGGAAGCACTTTTAGGAATGGAGTATCCTAGATCAAAGAAGGATATTCTTGACTATGCAAGAAGTCACAACGCCTCGGAGAATATAGTTTCAGACCTGCAGGACCTTCCTGACAGACAATACGAAAGTCCGGCAGATATCCGGAATGTCTTTGGTGAACACAGGGAAGCAGAGACGCCGGAAAGGATCAATGAGGATATTGAGAAGATAGACAGGGATATGGAGAGCTGGAGAAGGCAATAGTCCTGAGAAACTTATCTCAGTGTTCCGATTGAGTAAATACATAATCCTGGAATGATTCCAGGATTATGTACTACCTGTTTTGATCTGGCTGGCATCTTTCATTTCCGATCCTGATACTGTTATCTTTTCTTCATTATAGCCATGCTATGGATCAAGTTCCCTTTTTTACCCGGGTCATGTATCCGATGAGTATAGAGGCCGTTCAGCTGGAAACGGATATCAAGACAGTGATACAGATGTGGTGTCCACAGTCTTTCCAAGTGAAGAAATAAGAAAAAAAGAGCCGAAACCGGCGTGATGCCGGTCTCACATCATTTAATGGTCTGTGTGTCCGCGGGTTATGTGCTCGTGCGAGTGCTCAGCTTTATCGCGGTCCCATTCTCCCTTAGCCTCGGCTATGGAGTTCAGGCACCTGCTGCAAAGATAGACAGTGTCCTTTTCCTCACCCTGGGAGAAGGATGGCCTGCTGATGTGCACGGGATAGAGACGTTCGATGGAGCCGCAGAACTGGCATGTGCCGGCTGTACCGCATGAACCGGTCCTGGCCTGCTCCTCTTTTGTCCTTATCGCTGCACTGACACATAGTTCGCAAAGTCCCTGCCACATGCCCTGCGGATAGGGGTGGGCGTATTTCGGTTTGTACACCTTCACCGGGACAAGTGTCGGAAGGGCTATTCCGCAAAGATCGCAATCTGCCATTTACATTCCTCCTGCAAGCAATACTTTTGCAGCTTCCATAGCCCAGTAGATGAAGGGCTCGGGCCAGAAACCTATCGCAAGCACACCGGCAACAGCCACAACAAGGGCGAGGGTGTATGGGAGAGGCTCGGATACCTTTGTTCCTTCGGTGGGCAGGAAGTACATGTATTTCACTATCTTGGCATAGTAGTATAGAGAAAGGGCACTGTTAAGTATGGCGATGACTGCAAGCCACGCGAATCCTGCCTGGATGGTCGAGGAGAACAATACGAACTTGCTCATGTATCCTGCCGTGAGCGGTATACCTGCCAGCGCAAACACGAAGATCGTCATCGAGAGTGCAGTGACCGGCATCCTCCTGCCAAGACCCCTGAAGTTGTCAATATGGTCCGGGTTCTGTGCATCCTTGTTCTCTGAGAGCACCATGTAGACTACCGCAGCTGTTACTATAAAAGCTCCGGCCTTCATGAAACCGTGGGAGAGGGCATAAAGTATGCCACCGCCAAGTGCCATTGGTGTCAGGACTACGAATGCCATTGTGATGTAGCCTGCCTGTGCAAGTGAGGAGTATGCGAGCATTCTCTTCACGCTTGTCTGGGAAAGGGCTGCTGCGTTGCCTACGGTCATGGTTATTACAGCAAGGACCGCAAATGCGATCTGCCACTCTACCTTAAGGGCTATCAGGGCGACAATGAACACCTTGAACGCTGCTACGATACCCATCTTCTTGGAGCCTGCAGCAAGCAGGGACGAGACCAGTGAAGGTGAACCCTGGTATGTGTCAGGTGCCCACATGTGGAATGGCACAAGGGCTATCTTGAAACCAAAACCTGCGATAAGGAGCACCACGGCCAGGATCCCGATAGGACTTGCTGCCAGTGCAGCTGCGCCGGCTGCAATGCCTGGGATGCTGGTTGTCCCTGTTACACCGTAGAGGAAGGTGATACCGAAGAGCATCAGTGCGGCCGAGAGGGAGCCTATAAGGAAGTACTTTATTGATGCCTCAAGGGACTGCGGGTTGTTCTTCTCGAATCCGGAGAGCGTATATGTGGATATACTTGCAAGCTCGAATGCCACGAAGAGCACCATGAGGTCATTGGCAGATGCCACGAACATCATTCCGATGGTGGCAAAGATAGCCAGCACATAGAACTCCTCGGTGTTCTTGCTGCCTTCGGTGTACTTGATGGCTGCTATGGAAAAGAGCAGGGTCACTACAAGGAACACTATCTTGAAGAACTGCGAGAGTGCGTCAACGGATAAGGTGTCATAGAAGGCCAGTGCGTTTGTTCCGAGGCTTGCCACTGTGAAGTAGAGTGCTATAAGGATACCGAGGCTTGCAAGGTATCCCAGCACTTTCTTGGATTCAACCGGAAGGAACAGGCCTATGAGCAGTACAGCCAGGCCTGTGACAACCATCGTTATTTCAGGTGCAAAGAGCATCAGATCCATCTCTTACACCCCCATGCCAGCCATAAGGCCGACCAGATATTCTGAATTCGTCAACATCATATCAAGCACCGGGCTTGGGTTGAGTCCGAAGTATACTATCAGGATGGCAATAAGACCCATTGCGAAGGTCTGGTAGCCATTGATATCGACAACGTTGCCCAGTTTTTCTTTGTATACGCCAAACATTGACCTCTGGAGAGCCCACAGGTGATATGCTCCGGTTATGACTATTGCCATCAGTGCGATCACAACGTAACCCTGCAGGTTCACGAAGCTGCCTGAAAGGACGGAGAACTCGGCAATAAAGCCTGTAAGTCCCGGAAGTCCCAGTGAGGCCATGAACGCCAGCACCATGATGACAGCTAGCTTTGGCATCCTCTGTGCAAGGCCTCCAAGCTCGTTCATTATCCTGGTACCTGTGGCGTTATTGATGACACCGCATGCCATGAACATTATGCTCATGATCAGTCCGTGGGAGAACTGCTGGAACATAGCGCCTGATACTGAGAGTGACACAAGTCCTGCTGCACCAAGGGTTACGTAACCCATGTGGCTCAGGCTTGAGTATGCAACCATTCTCTTCATGTCCTGCTGAGCGAGCGCAAGGAAAGCACCGTAGAGAACACTGACCGCACCGAGAGCTCCCATTATAGTGATCATCAGGTTGGGTGATGCAGTGAATGGAAGCAGCGGGAGCATTATCTTGAATATGCCGTATCCTCCGATCTTAAGCAATACGAACAGCACGCTGCCTGCGGTAGGTGCCTCTGTATATGCATCAGGAAGCCAGGAGTGGAACGGGAACACAGGGAGCTTAACGATGAAACCGAACAGCAGTGCAAGGAATATGAGATCCCTTGTCATTCCGGATCCTATGAACTGGAACTGGGAAAGCAGGTAGGGTATGTTAAGGCTGGGGGTTCCGGTGTTGTTCCAGGCTGCAAAATACAGGCCGAATATACCCAGTAACATCACAAGGGACGCCACATGGGTGTATATGAAGAACTTTATGGATGCGTAGTGCTTCTTCGGACCGCCCCACATGCTCACCATGAAGAAGAGCGGTATGAGGGTCAGTTCCCAGAACACGTAGAACAGGAAGAAGTCCAGTGCACAGAACACACCAAGTACGGCACCCTGTGTGATCAGTATGAGTGAGTAGAACCTGTTGGGTGCATGCTTTTCGTCATTCCATGTGAACAGAATGAGGAGTGGTATTACTATTGCATTGAGAAGTATCAATGGAAGTGATATCCCGTCGATTCCCAGGTTGTAACTTATACCGAGGGAGGGAACCCATGTGTACATCTCCTCGAACTGCGTTGCGGCTGACGTACTGTCGAACATGAAGTACGTGTATATTGTGAGCAGCAGGACTGCCACACTGGAAACCAGTGCAAGCGCCCTTGCCTGTGCTCTTGTTTTTGTGAGTAGTGTCAATACTGCGAATATCAGAGGTATCAGCACTATCATTGATAATAACATCAGAGTACCTCCCTGACAACTGCTATTAGTATTACCAGGAGGCTTACTCCTGTAATTACGATCATTGCGTAGTTCTGCACAACGCCCGTCTGGAACTGGCGCAGGGCATCTCCCGCATCGAGGGAAATGTTGCCAATCCAGTCCACTATCCAGTCAAAGCCCCTGTCAACGGCACGACCTGCAAACGCAAGACCCTCGTAGACAACCTTTATTGAAAGGAAGTTAGTGAGGATAGCATTCTGGTAGTACCTGTTGTAGAGAAGCTTGTACACGGGGTTGTTCCTTGAGACCAGCTTATCCATGTTTACTATTCTCATGCCGTATACAAGATAGGCTATGAGCAGGCCTGCAACTCCTACGATGACAGGCAGCCAGAGTATGATAAGAGGCTCATGGCCTGCATGGGCTGCAAGGTGGTATCCTCCCAGCTCTGCAAGTCCCGGGATGTCCATGTGCACGAAGTTGTTAACGAAGGTCTCACTGACAAATTTGTTGAATCTCTCTGTTGTAAGAGCACCGAAGGCCAGAGCAAACAGTGCAAGTATGGAGAGAGGGATGGTCATTGATGCAGGGGACTCATGTCCTCCGTAAGCCGTACGTGGCTTGCCGAAGAATGTCATGAAGATCAGCCTGAAGATATAGATAGATGTCAGCAGGGCTGCTGCAATCGAAAGTACGTAAGGGAACCATCCTCCGCCATTTTCACCAAAGAGATATGCTGCCTCTATGATAGCATCCTTGCTGATGAAACCGCTGAACCCGATGGAGGTGCCCGGTATACCGATACCTGCAAGGGCCAGGGCTGCGATGATCATTGTGGCTGCCGTTATTGGCATTACTTTTGCAACACCTCCCAGCTGCCTCATATCATGGGTGCCGACTGCGTGGATCACACTGCCTGCACACAGGAAGAGCAGAGCCTTGAAGAATGCGTGGTTGATGAGATGGAATATTGAGATGCCGACTGCCTCAGCGCCGATGGCCGCACCCACCCCAAGTCCCAGCATCATGTAACCGAGCTGGCTGATGGTGGAGTATGCAAGCACACGTTTGAGATCGTTCATCACGATACCCATCGTTGCTGCGAAGATGGCTGTGAATGCACCAAGGTAGGCTACCACCATAAGTGAATCGGGGGCTGCTATGAACATCGGGAATGTCCTTGCCACCAGGTAGACACCGGCTGTAACCATCGTTGCTGCATGGATGAGAGCGGAGACCGTTGTCGGGCCCTCCATTGCATCCGGAAGCCACACATGAAGGGGGAACTGGCCGGACTTACCAACCGCACCACCGAAGAACAGCAGTGTTATCAGGGTCAGGTGGTTGACCTGGAAACCGAGGACCGGTGTGCTCATTGCAGCAAGCTGCGGGATCTGGCTGAAGATCTCATCGAACTTCAGTATGAATATACCATCGGGGATTGCACCGTTATACAGCCTGAACAGGTCTGCGAACAGTACAACGATACCTGCAAGGAACATCACGTCACCGATCCTGGTGGTCAGGAAAGCCTTCTTTGCTGCACTTGCTGCTGCAGGTTTCTGGTACCAGAATCCGATGAGCAGGTATGAGCACAGGCCCACAAGCTCCCATGAGATAAAGAGCTGCAGTATGTTGTCCGAGATTATAAGACTCAGCATTGAAGCAGTGAAGAGTGAAGTCTCTGCAAAGTACCTGTACTGGGCCCTGTCATGTGACATGTAGCCTGTGGAGTAGATGTGGATCAGCAGGCTTACGAATGACACCATTGTCAGCATCACTGCAGCGAGCGGGTCCACAAGTATTCCCAGGTTGAGCATTGCAAACCAGCTGACTGACTGGTTGATGACCTGTTCGGGATTCTGGAGCAGGCCCAGTGTGATCAATAGGGAGATAACGAACGATGTAGCAATTGCTACAATAGGTATTATTGCACCGCCGTTTGGCAATTTCTTCCCGAGGAAGAATGTAAGCACAAAGGCCAGTGCAGGTAAGAGTGGTATTAGGAACGCATAATCGCCTATTGCCATTTTTTACCACCTCAGTACATTTATTTTATCAAGATCGATCATGTCCTTCATCCTGAAGATGGACATCAGTATGGCAAACCCGATTGCAGCCTCTGCAGCAGCCAGTGCGATAACGTACAGGGTGAATACCTGTCCTGTAAGGTTCCCATGGTAGCTTGAGAAGGCAACAAGGTTGATGTTTGCGGAGTTCAACATAAGCTCCACGCACATAAGCATCCTGACTCCGTTGCGCTGTGTCATGAAGCCAAAAAGGCCTATTGCGAATATGACAGCAGCAAGTCCTATATAAAGTTCAACAGGTATCATCTGCCTGCCTCCCCTTTTGCGATGTAGATAGCGCCCACCATTGCTGAGAGCAGCACGATGGAGAGTAGCTCGAAAGGCACTACGAACTCAGTGAATATCAGAAGCCCGATGCCCTTGATGTTACTCTGGTCATCAAGGTTCTGTGGCAACTGGTCGATTGCAGGCCAGCTGGTCCCGATGACCGATACCAGGACAATAGCCAGGAACAGAAGCGCAATGACCATTCCCACTATACGCGGCCTGAAAAACCTGTATACAGAGGTGATGATCTGCATTATGGTAAACTGTTTATTCAGCATCTGAACCAAACTCCTTTTTCGTGAGCATGACGGCGAACAGTATCAGTACTCCGATAGCTCCTATGTAAACCAGTACCTGGACAACACCCAGGAACTGTGCGTTCAGCAGGACGTAGAGGCCTGCGACTACGAACATTGTGAATACCAGTGACAGTGCTGCCCTGACAACATCCTTTGCCGTTACCACGAACAGCGCGAACATGATGGCTGCAAGGGCCATGATCGTAAAGACAGCCAGATGCAGTATTGTGCCTATTGAGGTGTCCATCTGCTCACCTCCTTGCCTGCCTCTTTCTCAGCACGGATGTCAACCTCTCTTGCCAGCATATCAGGCGTAAAGAGGAGGTCGCAGTGGTCGTAGCGGATTATACCTGTCAGGTAGACCTTGGTGTTGTCCAAAGCCCCCTGGGGACACTGGTCTATACACAGGCCACAGAAAAGGCAGTGGCCGATATCTATTGAAGGGAACCATCTCTTCTTGTCGCTGGTGGGACTGACCCTGGCCTTCACTATCTTTATAGCATTGTTAGGGCATGTGTTGGCACATATCCCGCAGCCGATACATTTGCTCTTATCAAGCTTCTGCAGCCCTCTGAACCTGTCCGAGAGCTTTGTGGGCACCTCTGGACACATCCTGGTTACCGAGGGGCCGAAATAGATGTTCTTGACAGCTCTTATTACATTCTTGATAACCATTTTTTATCACACTCCCAGCAGACCCAGTGCAATTACCCATCCAAGGTTAAGAAGGGCCAAGGGGAGAAGCTTTTTCCAGCTGATGTCTACTACCTGGTCGATCCTGAACCTCGGGACAGCCCACCTGAGCATGATAATGAACAGTATCACCAGGACTACCTTCAGCAGGAAGAAGACTGTCGGCAGGATTATTCCAAGTATATTGTTGGATGTCAGCACCGCAGGCAGGTTCCAGCCGCCAAGGAATAGCAGCACAACAAGCATTGAACCCAGGATAAGGTGGATGTATTCCGCGAAGAAACCGAGACCGAATCTCATACCTGTATATTCGGTGATCCATCCTGCGATAAGTTCTTCCTCAGACTCGTTCTGGTCGAAGGGGAGACGTCCCATGTCGGCCATAAGTGCAATGAAGAACACGATAAATCCGATGGGCTGCTTGAAAATGAACCACAGGGGGTTCTGAGCCTGTGCTATCTCTACGATATTAAGTGAACCTGCCATGATGGCAACACTGACAATTGTAAGTCCAAGGGGAACCTCGTATCCGATCATACGTGCAAAGTTCCTGAAGGCACCAAGAAGAGAATACTTGTTATTGGAACTGTATGCCACCATGAATATTCCTATGATGGAGATAGCTGACACCGCCTCTATATAGAGTATACTGATATCCATATCAGTGGCGGCTATCGGATAAGTATTGCCGTTGATTATAATGGCACCAAAAGGAATAGCAACAAGCATAAGGAAAACTGAGCCCATCATCATGATAGGTGCTGCAACGAACAGTAAGCGGTCAGCGTTCCTGGGTATGATATCCTCTTTCGTGGACAGCTTGATCGCATCTGCCACCAGCTGGAGCAGTCCGTGGGGACCTGTCCTCATCGGACCGTATCTCTGCTGGATATCGGCAGAAAGCTTACGTTCGAACCATACGGCTGCCATCGCACCAAGGAAAATGCCACCCATCAGGCACAGGCCAAGGATACCTCTTACAAGAGGATTGAATAGGATTTCCGGTAATTCCATATTATCACCTGTCAACCTCACTGGTACATGTATCCATGCTTCCGGCAATTGCCACGATGTCAGCAACCCTCACTCCCTTAAGGAGTGGAGGCAATCCCTGCAATGTAGGATATACCGGACCTCTGATCTTCACACGGTAAGGCTTGTCAGAACCATCGGATACCATATAGAAGCCCATTTCACCCCTTGGGTCCTCTACGCGGTGGAACACCTCTCCTGCAGGCACTCTCATGACAGGTGTCCTGCGTCCATAGGGTGTTCCCTCGGGAAACAGAGGTCCCTGCGGTATCTGGTCCAGACACTGCTCGATAATATACATGCTTTCGCGCATCTCGTCAAGGCGAACCTGCACTCTTGCGTACACGTCGCCCTCTTTGCGGGTGCAGACCTTGAAGTCCAGGTCAGGATAGACTAGGTACGGTTCATCCCGGCGGATATCGAAAGCAACCCCGGTTGCCCTCAGAGGCGGCCCGGAAACACCAATGTCCTTTGCCACCTCAGCAGTCAGTACGCCGATGCCCTGGGTCCTGGATCTGTAGATCTCGTCAGAACTGTACATCTCCTCATAGGAATCAATGGCTTTTCTCAGGTTACCGAATACGTACTTCACGTCATCCTTGAAGTTCTCCGGCAGGTCATCCTTCACACCGCCAAAGCGCAGGAAGCTGTGTGTGATACGTGCCCCTGTGACCGAGTCCATGAGGGTCATCACATCTTCTCTGTCCCTGATGGTGTACATGAACATACTAACAAAGCCTAGGAAGGACGCGTATTCACCCATACCCAGCAGGTGGCTCTGTATCCTGGAAAGCTCTTCCATTATCACACGGATGTACTGGGCCCTCTCAGGCACTTCTATGCCCGCGAGTTTCTCAACACAGCCCACGTACGCCTCCTCGTTGGTCAGCGCTGCAAGGTAGCATATCCTGTCCACGATGGTTATACCCTGGAGGTATGTCTTGTTCTCAAGTATCTTCTCGATCCCTTTATGGAGCCACCCCATCTCCACTTCGGAGTCCACAACTGTCTCACCCCTCAGTTTTGCATTCAGCCTGAAAGGTCCCGGCATCATGGGGTGCTGTGGTCCGAGGTGCACTATCATTTCAGAAGGTCCGACTTTTTCGTCCAGCATAATAAATCCTCACACTAGGTTTTTAGCGGTCTTGTTGGGGAAGCCTTTGTAGTCCTTCCTGAGAGGCCATTCCCCGAGCATATCTTCCGGGAGAACAAGCGGTCGCAGTTCCGGATGGTTAAGGTATTTCACACCAAGCAGTTCGTATGTCTCTCTCTCATACCAGTTAGCGTTCCAGTATACCGATACAACAGACTCGATCTCGGGATTGTCCCTTGGAAGGAGAGCTTTCAGGGTGAGTACTACCGGGTGTTCGTATGAACCGATAACGTACACGACTTCTATCTCGTTCCTGCCCGGATAATCAACACCGAACTCACAGCACAGGTGCCCGAAGGACAGGTTTTCCTTGAGATACGCACATACATCCTTTACGTTCTCTGGCTTCACTTTTGCAAGGATCCTGATCTTGGATTCTACCTTCGTATCATAAACTGCATCCGGGAACTGGGTGGAAAGTGAATCTATCATAGTATTAGCATCCATTTAAGTCACCTCAATACTCCGTACCCCTATCCTGTTTAGCTTCGATCTTTTTCTGCAGCTCAAAGAATCCCTGGATAAGTGCTTCACACCTTGGAGGACATCCCGGGACAAAAACATCCACAGGGAAGATCTCATCCACATTCTGGTGGGTGCTGTAGGATTCGTAGAAAGGGCCGCCGCTGATCGCACAGTCGCCGAAGGCTATGACCCACTTTGGTGAAGGCATCTGTTCCCAGATCCTCTTCAATGCAGGCAGGTACTTCTTGGTAACATACCCGCTGATGATAAGCACGTCCGCATGCCTGGGAGAGTTCCTGGGGATGATCCCGAAGCGGTCTGTATCATAGTGTGCCATACCGGTGGAAAGCAGTTCCACACCGCAGCATCCCATTGCGTTCACAGTGAACCACAGCGAGTTCTTTCTGCCCCAGTTGAGAACATCCTGGACCTTTGTCCTTTTCAGGAAGTCACTGATAGCATTGCTGTCGGTCATTATGACGCCAGGGATCTCTTCATAATCAGTTTGCTCTACTGCCACTTAAGAGCCTCCTTCTTTAACAGGTACACGTAACCAAACAATACAACGAAGATAAAGACCAGCATTTCAACGGTTGCTATCTCAGTGATCCCGTGACCCTGGAATATCATGGCCCACGGATAGAGGAACAGTACTTCTATATCAAATAGCACAAAAGCAATGGCATAAAGATAATATTCGACATTGAACTGTATCCTTGCATCTCCGATAGGAACGGAACCAGCCTCGTAGGTGTCGTATTTTGAAACCCCTCTGCTCCTTGGGCTTAATGTCTTGACAAGGAACATGGTCAGAGGAGGCATCAAAAGTGCCACAACAAGGATGATTGCAACCGGTATGTAACTGTATATAATGTTACTTATATCGATTATTCCTGACATAACGATTCTCCTGATAGTTATAACGTAGATAAATTATAGATATAAAACACCTTCCGTGTGATTTTTTTCATATACGCGCGTTCACAACTTTATGGAATAAAACATATCTTTTGATATATTTTTCAATAGAGCGAATTGACTACTACTTGATAATAATTCATCATATTTAAATTGTGGCAATTCAGGTTCCAGTGATTCAATATCAGCACTCTGGAAAAAGGAAGCCTTTCTGCACAAAGACATCACTTTGCATATTAAAGAATATGATAACGTGGCAGAAACTATGGGTGGCAAGGGAAATCTGATTGACGGAAGGGATAAGGCCTTCCGCCTCAAAAGTGTTCAGCCGGAGCCGTCTCAGACCTGTTTCGGTGAATAGTATTTCTTAATGACCGTATCACAGTTAGAACAGGAAACCACAAGCCACTCGCCCAGATTGTGCTGAGCGTACTTCTCGAATATGGAAGAGCTACATGTGGGACATACATAGTATTCCTTGAAGTAATAATGATAGAACTCGGGTGTTCTGGCAAGCCAGTCAAGGACCTTCTGCATATGCTCGAAATATCGTTGCTTTGGAGAGTTGCCGGAGCCGTTCTGTATGGCATTTGAGACCTTCTCGCTCACACGCGTTGTGTGCTGGCCTGACTTCTGTGTGAGCTTCTTATAGTCTGAAATATACCTGGTCGTCCGGTCAAGGTACTTAAGATAGCCCTCGTGGGCCTTTGGCTCGCTTCTCCATATGGTCCGTACAAAGTACTCTCCCATGATATCTTCCATAAGGTCGGCGCATGTGGTGCATATATTGTAACCTTCATAATGCCGGGTGTCCTGCTGGTTGCCACATATCAGACATGTGTCCATAGGTCATAACTCCTTAAGCCTCATGTACTTCCCGGGGTGTCATAGCCTCACGGGTGAACATTATCGGGAATATGTTGAGCACTGCCAGCAGGTCGCCCTTCTTTACCTGCCCTGTCTCCTGGCCCAGGACGTATGCGTGGCTGATCACACGCTCATTGTCAACTGGCTTTGCACCGCCCTTTGTACCAACCTTGATAAGAGAAACGAATGCATGATGTGTAAAAGTACAGGGCATGGCCACCGTATCCGGCTCCAGGTATATTTCCCTGACATTCACTCTTTTGAATTCCCCTGCACGGATGTCTGTATCCTCATCGCAGATGACCATTTCCCACCTGGCACGCGTGGCAACTGTGAATTCGTAGGGTGCTGCTCTGACATTCTTGCAGACAAGCTCACCGTTATCCCTGCATACTACCCGGACCACTTCTTCCTTCATTCGATCACCAAAATGAAGTACAATATCTATGTATAAATAAGTTCCGAGTAACTATCATGAATAATCATGACATCTATAAAGGAGGGTTCCTTCTACGTATGGAAAGAGAGCTTTCCTTGTGGCATTTCGTGGTCAGGATGCTGTATGATTTCTTTATGCCGTCAACTGCGGCGATAGGATTGAGTACGTTCTCTTTTAGAGTATGCACATCAAATGTCTGTACTTTCAAAAGCAGGTCATAAGGTTCAAGCAGTTCATATATCTCAAGCACATCCTCAATAGCTTTGAGGCTTTCTATCACGCTGGTCCTTTTTGTCGGCTCTATGTTTATCCCTATAAAGGTCGTGATGTTGAATCCAACAACAGCCGGGTCTACCCTGATAGTGAACTCCTTGATGATACCTGAGCTGTGCAGCTTATCTATCCTTTTGTGCACAGTGGATGTAGCCACACCAAGTTCGTTTGCTATCAAAGTGCTGTGCATCCTGCAATTCTCGGAGAGACGTTCCAATATAGCGATATCTACCTCATCCATACAGATAAAATATGCAATGTTAATAATATATTTTTCTGTTTTTAGGCCTTTCTGGAAACAAATTAAGGGACTAAAACCCAAATATTTCATTATGATGGCCCCAATGACACAAAACATGAGAGTCCATATTCTCCGTTGAACAGGACAATTAACAGTAATGACAATAACACTTTTTATTATTGAGTTCGTTAATAAAACAAAAAACGGTGAAAGACCATGAGAGTGAACGAAAACTGCGTAGGATGCGGCCAATGTGTTTCTTTTTGTAGATTTGACGCCATTGAAGTGAGAGGCAGGGCAAGTATGAACGGAAAGTGTGTAGAATGTGGTATTTGCACCGCCTACTGCCCTGTCAAGGCAATAGAGGGATAGGATGAAGGCAATTGTAATAGGTGCCGGGCTTGGAGGCCTGTTGAGCGCAGCCAAGCTCTCAGGAGAAGGATGGGACGTAGAAGTGTTCGAGAGACTTCCCTTTATAGGTGGCAGGTTCACAAACATACCTTACCATGGATTCCAGTTGTCCACAGGTGCACTGCATATGATACCCCACGGCCCTTCAGGTCCTCTTGCAAGGCTTCTCAGGGATGTCGGAGCAGAGGTGGAGATCATCCGCTCGAAACCAACCGCAGTTATCCGGGTGCCACGGAAGAAAGGGGACACGGATTACAAGTTCGGCCACAAGGATCTCCTTTTTCAGGATTTCAAGGTACCATTCTCCCTTGTGAACCGCCTTAAGCTTGTCTACTACGTAATAAGCACCCGGAAGAACCCGCCCAAGGGAATCTCGTTTGCTCAATGGTGTACGGACCACATAGACCAGGACTGGACACACAGGATATCAGACTCATTCTTCGGATGGGCCCTGAGCCTCAGGGCGACGGACGTGCCCGTAGAGGAGGCATTTGAGATAATAGAGAACCTCTATCGCTACGGAGGATCGGGCGTGCCTATGGGAGGATGCAAGGGTGTGACAGATGCTCTTGTCAAAGTGATAAACTCCAACGGGGGCGTGATACATACCTCGTCGGAAGTGACATCCATAGCCGCAGGAGCAGCCGGTGGTGCAAAAGCCGGCAGTGTCATTGCCTGCGGCACTGAGTATACAGCAGACATTATCGTCAGTGACATCGGACATGAAGCTACGGCCACTTTGCTGCAAGGCTTTGAGGCCGACAGGGAGCTTCAGGATTATACGTGCACAGCCGGCGGATTGAAACCCTCTGCCGGTATTAAGATATGCCTTTCATCGGATAAGCCACTCATCGGACATGGGGGTGTCATGCTCACGCCTTATGCAAAGAGAGTGAATGGCATTAACGAGGTCACCAATATCGATCCGGGCCTTGCGCCTTCCGGAAAGCACATGGCCATGTCCCACCAGTGTGTCCGTTGGGAAGACCTTGACAAACTGGACAAAGAGATAGAACTTGGCCTGGAGGATCTCAGGGATATATTTGCAGGGAAGGATTATGAAGTGCTGCTCATCCAGTCATACTCGGACGGCTGGCCTGTCAACAGATCCCCTTCCGGGGCTGACCTGAAGAACAGGACGCCAGTTTCCAACCTGTTCGTTGTAGGGGACGGGGCAAAGGGCAGGGGAGGCATAGAAGTGGAAGGTGTGGCCCTTGGTGTGGAACAAACCATGAAGGAGATACTCGAAGGGAAGTAAACCGGGTGACAGTTACTCATGGGATGGAAGAGGAACATTCAATTAAACTTATGTAGATGTTATTGTATTCATTGATTAAAGATGCCTGAATTCATAACTTTTTGCCGTAATGTATTCATACCGGTCACCAACATCTGCAGGAATGAATGCGGATACTGCACTTTCAGACGCAGTCCGGATGACCCTGCAGCCAGGCTGATGACCAGAGAGGAAATTGTCCCCATACTGACCGAGGGCAAGGAAGCAGGGTGCACGGAAGCACTTTTCACGTTCGGTGAATATGCCGAGGAAGTGCCTGGATACAAGGATCTGCTTGGGGAGATCGGATATTCTTCTACTGTAGAGTATGTTTCCGACCTTTGCAGGATTGCCATAGATATCGGGCTCCTGCCACATACCAACGCAGGGATCCTCAATTACACGGAACTTGAGACCCTTAGGCCACTGAATGCCAGCATGGGCCTTATGCTCGAGACCACCGCTGACCTTGATGCACATGCCAGCAGCCCCGGCAAGAGACCCTCAGCAAGGCTCAAGACCATAAGTTACGCAGGAGAGCTTCAGATACCTTTCACTACAGGCATACTTGTCGGGATCGGAGAAACACTGGATGACAGGATAAACGCTCTCCAGTCCATTGCAGAACTGCATGAGAAGTACGGACATATCCAGGAAGTCATAATCCAGAACTTTATGCCAAAGCAGGATACACAAATGGCAGACCGTCTTCCTCCCACTGATGAAGAGATGATGCAGAGCGTACTGATAGCAAGCGAGATACTTCCGCAGGATGTCACGATACAGGTCGCACCCAATCTCATCGATCCCTATGTCCTGATACAGTGTGGGGCAGGCGATCTTGGAGGCATATCCCCTACAACCATTGACTGGATCAACCCGGAAGCAAACTGGCCTGACCTTGACAGGCTGAAGCAGATGGTAAGGGGTATCACGCTGCGGGAAAGACTCCCTATATATCCGGAATACATACGCAAGGGCTGGTACAGCGAACAACTGAAGGATCTCATCCATTCTGTTTCGGATGAGGACGGATACCGGAAAGCTTGAAATGCTACGGCATTGTATAGTGGGGATAATTCCAATGGGATAAGCCCGGAAGAAGAGATCTGCCTGAACACAACACACCGGAGAATTTCATGAAACCGACTATCAGTGACGATGTAATTGAGAATGCCCTGGCGGGAAGAACTACTAAGGAAGAAGCACTCTCCCTGCTGCAGGCGCATCCATTCGAGCTCTTTGAACTTGCCGACAGGTTACGTTACGAAACAGTCGGGGATGTTGTCACATATATTGTGAACCGCAACATCAATTTCACAAACAGATGTATTGGCAACTGTGGATTCTGCGCCTTCAAGGATAACTCCGGCTATATTCTCAGTACCGAACAGATACTTGAAAAGGTGGGGGAGGCTGACAGGCTTGGGGCAACCGAGGTATGCATCCAGGGTGGCCTGCTGCCTGATGTGGACCTGGATTTTTACATCAATATCATTGAGTCGGTGAAGGAAGCGTTCCCTCACATAAGCACTCATGCCTTTTCTCCTATGGAGGTCTACCACGCAGCAAGACGGAGTGACGTGGAAGTCGATGACGCATTGCTTGCTTTGAAAAAGGCAGGTCTTGACTCCATGCCGGGAACAGCAGCAGAGATACTTTCCGACAGGGTACGGAAAGTGATCTGTCCCGGCAAACTGAACACCGCTGAGTGGACCGAAGTGATCACAAAAGCCCACAGGACCGGCATACCCACCACAGCCACCATGATGTACGGTCACATCGAAACCATGGAGGAAAGGGTAGAGCATATAATGCTTATCAGGAAGATACAGAAAGAAACAGGCGGCTTTACAGAGTTCGTACCCCTGCCTTTCATGCCCTATAACAATAAGATCGGTGAGCAGATGCTGAGATCCGGGAGGTATGTCACCCCGGGTATGGAAGACCTGAAAATGTATGCCCTTGCCAGGATAATCCTCAACACCCATGTAAGGAATATCCAGTCAAGCTGGGTGAAGCTTGGAAAGAAGCTGTCCCAAGTAGCATTATTCTGCGGAGCCAATGACCTTGGCGGGACCCTTATGGAAGAGAAGATATCCCGTTCTGCAGGTGCCACCAACGGAGAATTCATGTCCTCACAGGAACTTGAATGGTTCATAAGGACAGCAGGAAGGCAACCAAAGCAGAGGAACACGGTCTATACCAAGGTGTTCGATGCAGCCACCCATGGAAAAGTGAATATAAGGATGGCATGAGGACCTTGCTTCCCGACCATATCATTGAGAATGCCCTCAGCGGAGATATAGGGTATGAAGACGCCCTGGAGCTGCTGGATGCAAATCCCTTCGATCTCTTCAGCCTTGCAAACGACATACGCTACGATTCGGTAGGTGACACTGTCAGCTACGTGGTCAACAGGAACATCTACCTTACAAACCACTGCGTCGGAACCTGCGGTTTCTGTGCTTTCAGGCAGAGCAAGGGTTATGTGCTTTCCAGGGAGGAAGTGCTCAGGGAAGTGAAACTGGCAGATGACGCCGGAGCCGTCGAGGTATGCGTGCAGGGAGGATATAATCCGGATCTCACACTTGACTATTACCTGGATATCTTCGGGGCTATCAGGTCAGAGTACCCCGGGATGAACATCCATGGTCTCTCACCCATGGAGGTATCCTATTCCGCATCCCGGGCGGGGGTGAGTGTAAAAGAAGCACTGGTGCTCCTGAAGGAGAGCGGACTCGGGACACTTACGGGTACCTCGGCAGAGATCCTTGTGGACAGGGTGCGCAATATAATATGCCCTGACAAGGTCAGCACAGCTGAGTGGGCCAGCATCATAACGACTGCTCATGGGATCGGACTGCGCACCAATTCGACAATCATGTTCGGCCACGTGGAGAGCATAAGGGAAAGGCTTGAGCATATCTTCCTTATACGTGATATACAGAAGCAGACGGGCGGATTCACCGAGTTCATACCCATGCCCTTCATGCCCTATAACAACAGGATAGGGGAAAGCATGATGGAAAGAGGCCAGTACATGACCGGCGGCATCGAGGACCTTCAGCTGTTCGCCCTTGCAAGGATCATACTTAACACTCACATCGATAATATACAGGCACCCTGGGTGAAGCTGGGTAAGAAGCTTGCACAGGTTGCACTATTCAGCGGCGCCAATGATCTTGGAGGAACGCTCATGGAAGATCACATCACCACTGCTTCGGGAGGCAGCAACGGAGAATACACCCCTGCAAGCGAACTGGAGTGGATCATCCGGGAGAGCGGCAGGATACCAAAAAGAAGGAACGCCGTTTATGAGGAATGCAGATGAAAGCACTCATCCCTTACAAAAAACAGAACGCTAAATCACGACTCTCTCCTGCGCTTTCTCTCCGTGAACGGGAGCACTTTGTTGAACTCATGCTCAGGGACGTGGTAGGAAGCCTTCAGAAGGCAGGTGTCAGCACTATTGATGTCCTGACAACACCAAGCAATGGTGTCCCAAATGACCTGGGAGTGAACATACTCCTCAGCGAGCACGATCTCAATGAGGCCATCAACCAGTATCTTGAGTCTGTCAGCGAACCCGTGCTCATAATAATGGCAGACCTGCCAATGGTGCTTCCCAGGCATATCAGCGAGATAGTTTCCGTAGAGAGGGACCTGGTCATAGTTCCCGGGAAAGGAGGGGGGACCAATGTGCTCTTTATAAGGAATCCGGGAAGCTTCCATGTCAGGTACTATGATTCCAGTTTTCTCAACCACTGCAGGATAGCGGAGGAAACGAAGCAGTCTGTCCATGTATACGATTCCTTCCTGCTGAGCACCGATATCGATGAGCCCCACGATCTCATAGAGGTGATGCTGCACGGGCACGGCCTATCAAAGGCATACGTTGACAGTAAGTTTGGTATGGAAGGCAATGGCAGGTCAAGGGCCAGGCTTGAGCTCCTTCAGTAATGTAAAGTATTTGTAACCCTTCCGCCATATAGGATAACCTCATGCCATTCCCGGTTCCATGCCGTGGGATCATAGATTTCCTCACTACAGATAAAACGTTATTAATACAGGTGATAATAAGTGGCCATCAAGGTGAATAAATTCAAATGCGGATACTGTGGTGCATGCGTAGGCGTGTGCCCTCCCGGTGCGCTTGAACTGGTCGAGACTTGGATAGAAGCGGATGAGGAGTGCACAAGCTGCGGGATATGCGCCAAGATCTGCCCGGTGGGAGCCATTGAGGTGTCCAGATGAAAGACCAGTATGATGTCATTGTTGTCGGTGCAGGTCCTGCCGGATCCATTGCTGCCAAGACCGCAGCGATGAAAGGTCTCAACGTGCTTATGATAGAGAAACGTCAGGAGATAGGGGACCCTGTCAGGTGTGCAGAGGGAGTGAGCAAGGTGTGGCTGCGCAAGCATATTGAGCCTGATCACAGGTGGATATGCGCCGATGTAAAGGGATCACGTATCTTCTCGCCTGATGGCACTATGATCGAGATGGCAGAGGAAATAGCCGGCGGGGAGGTCGGTTACGTCCTGGAACGTAAGACCTTTGACCGTGCGCTTGCATACGAAAGTGCAAAAGCAGGCGCGGAGGTAATGGTCAAGACCAGGGCGACAGGGCTCATAATCGAGAACGGGTTCGTCAGGGGTGTCAGGCTGATGCACCTGGGAGAAGAAAAGGATGTCCGCTCAAAACTGGTTATCGGCGCAGACGGTGTCGAATCAAAGGTAGGCAGGTGGGCTGGCATTGATACATCGCTCAAGCCGGCTGATCTCGAGACGTGCGCCCAGTTCCTCATGGGTGGGACAGGTATTGACCAGAATTACTGCTACTTCTTCCTGGGCAACGAGATAGCTCCTGGTGGATACATATGGGTATTCCCCAAAGGCAAGGATCTTGCTAACGTAGGTATAGGCATTCTTGGCAGTAAGTCAGGTAAGAAGCATGCTATTGACTACCTCAAAGAGTTCGTTGAGCAGAAGTTCCCAAGTGCAAAAATACTTGAGATAGATGTAGGGGGAGTACCTGTCAGTGGCAGTATTGAGAGGACCATTGCCAATGGCCTTATGCTGGTAGGGGATGCGGCAAGGCAGTCCGACCCGATAACCGGAGGTGGTATAATAACTGCCATGGAAGCTGGGAAGATTGCAGGAGAGGTCGCATATGAAGCCGTCTCCAGGAACGACGTATCAGTCTCAATGCTGGAAATGTATGAGAAAAGGTGGCGCCAGACGATAGGCCTGGAAATCGACAACAGTCTTATTGTTAAAGATCTCTTCGTAAGCTTTACGGACGGGGAAATCAATTCTCTGGCACACTCACTGGAAGGTGTTAACTTCTCCAGCATGAGTCTCATTGACCTGCTATATGCCCTTTTCAAGGCAAACAAGAAGCTTCTCTGGGACCTGAGAGTACTTTTCAAGAACGTGGTCAAACACGAACTTGATTTTGAGCGCTGACCGGCAGGAAACTGCCGATCATACTTTGTTTCCAGTTTATTTTTCTTCAGATATTAATATAGAAGCACCTGTAGCTCTCAGTCTTTCCAGAACTCAGGTGTCAGCATCACTATCACAGTGAACACTTCAAGCCTGCCTATCCACATGTTGGCTATCAGGAGAAGCTTGCCCAGGAAAGGAACAACATCAAAGTTGGCCATTGGGCCCACAGCATTGAAACCGGGTCCGATGTTACCCAGTGTTGCAATGGATGCAGTGATGGAGCTTATCAGGTCCATGCCCATCAGGGCCAGTATCCCTGTCGATATGGCAAATATCATCATGTAGATGACAACAAAGGAAACAATGGACTGCATGATCTCCTCAGGCACAGCTCTGCTATTATACTTCACGGGCTTTATCGCCTTGGGGTGCAGAGCCTTGAACAGTACGTTCTTTCCGTACTTCAATAAAAGAAGTATCCTTACAGCTTTCACTCCGCCGGCTGTGGATCCTGCAGAACCTCCTATGAACATGACGGCCAGCAATACGATCCGTGCAGAGTCGCTCCATATATCAAAATCTGCGGAAGCGTAACCAGTGGTCGTTGTGATGGAGACTACCTGAAAAACAGCATATCTGAAAGCTGTCTCAACTGTCTGACCCATGTCTTTCCAGAGGGAGAACGTCAGCACCAGGGTCGCCAGCAGGATAATGACAGTATAGAACTTGAACTCTTCATCCTTTATGAAGCTGTTACGGTCAACATACAGCACACGGTAATGCAGTGCAAAGTTGGCTCCTGCAATGAACATAAAGACAACTATGATCCCTTCTATGAGGGGATCGTTGAATCCGGCTATACCTGGCCCGTAAGGTGAGAAGCCGCCTGTCGACATTGTTGTAAAAGTGTGTGTTACAGCATCATAGTATGACATGCCTGCAAGTTTGAGTGCAACTGCCTGCACAACAGAGATGAACACATAGACAGTCCAGAGTATCCTCGCAGTTCCCCTTATCCGCGGCTTCAGCTTGTCTTCAGTGGGGCCTGGCGCTTCTGCGCGGAACAACTGCCTTCCTGCAACCCCGAGTTTGGGGAGGATAGCAATGAAGATCATAATGATGCCCATACCGCCGAGCCACTGTGTCATGCAACGCCAGAAAAGTATGCTCCTGGAATGGGATTCTATATCCTGCATGATCGTCGCTCCGGTAGTCGTAAAACCGGACATTGATTCAAAAAGAGCGTTAACAGGACTTATGCCATCCAGCAGATATGGAATGGAACCGAAGACGGCTACCGACAGCCAGCCTAAAGCTACTATGGCAAAACCTTCCTTGATCTTCCATTCGCCCTGTGCACTATATTTCCTGGAGAGCACCAGGCCGAGAGTGCCTGTGATGACCACTGCTGCCGCGAAAGGTATAGGTGACTCTCCATAGTAGAATGCCACAAACAGGGGAATCAGCATCACAAGAGCAAGAAAGGTGAGAAGTTCTCCCAGTACGTTATAGATTACAGCCTTGTTCATCAAGATACTACATCTCCGGGTCAGTGGAAAAGACTCTCGACCTCATTATGTGCGGACTGCAGGGCAAACACAACTACCCTGTCGCCTTCCTCAATCACATACTCGCCGCGGGGGACGACTGTATTCCCCTTGTGCACGACCATGCTTACGATAGCACCCGGCGGGAACTTCACGTTCTTCAGGGGTTTGCCGACTATCTTTGATTTCCTTGAGGTGGTGTATTCTATGATCTCGGCCTTCTCGCCTTCTATAGTCGTGACAGACTCGATTCCTTTCCCAAAGGTCAGTTTGAGGATCTCGCCGACAGTAGCCTGCCTGGGACTGACTGCGCTGTCCACGCCCACCATCTCGAACAGGGATACGTAATCTGACCGGTCAGCCCTGGCTATGACCTTCTTGCCTCCCAGATGCTTTGCAAGCAGGGCACAGAGGAGATTCTTCTCATCACTGTTGGTAACAGCAATAACGACATCCATGTCAGCAACGCCTTCCTCCTTCAGGAGGTTTATATCGGTACCATCACCGTTAAGGACCAGGACGCCATGCAACTCCTCTGCTATATGCTCAGACCTCTCCCTGTTCGCTTCGATTACCTTGATGTCGAATTCTCCGTTCGAGATCACTCTGGCAAGATAGAAGCCAACTATGCCTCCGCCTATTATCATGACCTTACTGCGCTTCCCTGTCTTTTCACCGAACATGTCACGGACTTCTTTAATGGCAGCCGGCTTGCCGATAACCACTATGTGATCGTTATTCTGTATTGTGTCCTTGCCATGAGGAATGATGACTTCCGAATCACGGAAAAGTGCACTGACTATGCAGCAATTGGCCAGATTCAGCTCCTGCAGCTCTTTACCCACAAGCTCACTGCTATCTGAGACTGCAAACTCCATCATCTCGACCTTTCCCTCTGCGAAATACTCAGCGCCTATGGCATACGGAATGGAAAGGATCTCCGCTATTTCAGAAGCCAGTGTCAGCTCTGGGCATATCATGGTATCGATGCCTATCTTTGTACGCTTTGCCACAGGCTTATCGATATAGTCAGGATTACTTACCCTTGCGACGGTCTTGAGCCGGTCCTTGGCCACCAGTTTTGATGCCATGCAGGCGACAATATTCACTTCATCGGAACCTGTCACTGCTGCAAGGAGGTCCGCATTTTCCAGGGCTTTGCTGAGAATGGACACATTGGCACCGTTACCCTGGATTACCTGTACGTCAAGCTCGTCTGCACGATGACAAGCTTCTTCGCTCTGATCTATTATAATGATGTCATTAGACTGATGAAGTGCCTTGGCAATATGGTAACCGACCTCGCCGGCACCGATAATAACAATCTTCATAAAATTCCTTCTAATATGTTTATTGATAAAGATGAACGTAAAGAAGGCTTATTGAGTGTAGTACTTTTTAAACCTTACCATAGGACAGTAAAAAAGAAAAAGGGTGCAGGAGGTTGTTCACGTATCAAAGGCTTCCTTTACCTTATCGAAGATGCCTTTTCCGCCTTTAGGGTTCTTTGACTTCCCGCCCTCCTCCGGCAGATCCAGCTTCCTCAGAAGATTCTTCTGGTAATCTGTAAGGTTTGTGGGAGTCCTTACAACAACCCTCACAAGCTGGTCACCCTGGCCGCGCCCGTGCAGGTATGGCATGCCCTTTCCTTTGAGCCTCAGTATTGAATGTGTCTGGGTGCCTGGTTTGACGTTCATCTTGACATTGCCATGGAGCGTGGGTACCATTACATCGCCTCCCAGCGCCGCCTGGGTAAAGGTCAGTGGCAGCTCGTAGAGTATATCATCTCCCGCACGCTCGAACATCCTATGGGGTTCCACATGGAGGACCACATACAGGTCTCCCGGGGGAGCTCCCCGACTTCCCTGCTCTCCTTCTCCGCTGATCTTCAGCCTTAATCCCGTGTCTGCGCCCTTGGGCACCTTGACCGATATCTTACGTACTTTCTTCTGCTTGCCAGTACCCCTGCATGCCGGGCAATGCTCTTCGATTATCTCGCCGGTGCCTCTGCATACGTTACAGGTGCTTGTGGACATAAAGCGTCCAAAGGGTGTGTCGCGGGCATGTGTGACCTGTCCGGTCCCATGGCAGTTGGTACATGTCTTTGGAGTGGTGCCGGGCTTAGCGCCGGTCCCGCTACAGGTCTCACATATCTCCGCCCTGGGTACATTGATGGTGGTTTCCACTCCATCTGCTGCCTGTTCGAGTGTTATGTTCAGGTCATAGCGCAGGTCCGATCCCCGTACAGGTCCGCGGCGCTGCTGCTGTCCGCCGAATCCTCCGAAGCCGCCCCCGAAACCTCCAAAGCCGCCGCCGAATATGCTTCCAAGGATGTCGCCAAGATCCTCGAAACCTCTGAAATCGGCATTCCTGAAGATGTCTTCCTGGCTGTAACGGCTGTCAATACCTGCATGACCGAAACGGTCGTACTGTTCTCTCTTCTCAGGGTCGGAAAGGACTGCATAGGCTTCCGATATTTCCTTGAACTTCTCTTCAGCACCGGGCTCCTTATTCTTGTCAGGGTGATACTTCATCGCAAGCTTTCGATACTCTTTTTTGATCTCAGCTTCCGTTGACTCTTTCGATACACCAAGTATCTCGTAATAATCGCGTGTAGTGGACATAAATGATTCCTGTGGGTTACCTAGGCTGAATAAACATAAAAAAGTAAGGTACGGTGCTTGAGTACCTTACGTAAAACTGTTCGGGATTACTTCTTGTCCTCGTCGACCACTTCATAGTCTGCATCCACGATGTTCTCGTCGGATGAGCCTGCTGAAGCTGAACCTGCGCCACCTTCACTTGAGGCCGCAGCTGCTGCTTCTTCTTGGGCCTTCTTGTACATTGCTGCAGAGATATCGTATACCGCAGTCTGGAGTGCCTCGGTCTTGGACTTGATACCGTCTATGTTGTCTTCTTCAAGTTCCTTCTTCAGGTCATCGATGGCGGACTCAACCTTGGATTTCTGTTCTGCAGTGGCAACATCTCCTGCTTCCTGGATAGCCTTCTCAGCTGCGTTTATCAGGGATTCGGCATTGTTCTTGACCTCTACCTCTTCCTTGCGCTTCTTATCTTCCTCTGCGTGAAGTTCTGCATCCTTGACCATCCTGTCGATCTCATCCTCGGAAAGTCCTCCGGGCTTCTGGATGGAGATGGACTGCTTCTTACCGGTGCCAAGGTCCTTTGCAGTGACATGCAGGATGCCGTTGGCGTCTATGTCGAAGGTGACCTCGATCTGTGGCATGCCCCTCGGAGCTGGTGGAATGCCGTCAAGCATGAACCTTCCCAGTGTCTTGTTCGCAGAAGCGATACCTCTCTCACCCTGCAGCACATGGATCTCCACGGATGGTTGGTTGTCCGCAGCTGTTGAGAACACCTGGCTCTTCTTTGTGGGGATGGTTGTGTTCCTTTCGATAAGAGGCGTCGCAACACCTCCCAGGGTCTCGATACCCAGGGTGAGCGGAGTGACGTCCAGCAGGAGCACATCGTGGATCTCTCCTCCAAGGACTCCTGCCTGTACTGCAGCACCAAGAGCTACAGCTTCATCCGGATTGATGTTCTTGTATGGGTCCTTGCCTGTGACCTTGCGGACAAGCTCGGTAACTGCAGGTATTCTTGTGGAACCACCAATAAGAAGTACCTTCTCAAGGTCTTTCGGCTTGAGCTTTGCGTCTTCCATTGCCCTGTTCACAGATACAAGTGTCTTGTCAAGCAGGTCGCCTATCATCTTCTCGAACTGGGCTCTTGTGAGATCCATGTCAATATGCTTTGGCTGGCCGTTGGAGTCCGCTGTGATGAACGGCAGGTTGATGTTGGTGGATGTGACACTGGACAACTCGATCTTGGCTTTCTCCGCTGCATCCTTCAGGCGCTGCAATGCTGCCTTGTCCTTTGAAAGGTCGATGCCCTCGTTCTTCTTGAACTCGTTAACGATATGGTTGACGATCCTCTGGTCGAAGTCATCTCCTCCGAGGTGTGTGTCACCGCTTGTGGACAACACTTCGAATACGCCTTCGCCCAGATCAAGAATGGATACGTCGAATGTACCTCCTCCAAGGTCGTATACCAGTATCTTGTGTTCCCCTGCCTCCTTGTCTATCCCATAGGCAAGGGCTGCAGCAGTAGGCTCGTTGATTATTCTCTTTACGTTAAATCCTGCAATGGCCCCTGCATCCTTTGTGGCCTGCCTCTGAGAGTCGTCAAAGTAAGCAGGGACAGTGATCACGACATCATTGATGGTCTCACCCAGGTAGGCCTCTGCATCATCCTTGAGCTTGCGCAGGATCATTGCGGAGATTTCCTGGGGAGTGTAATCCTTGCCGTTGAGCGTGACCTTGTAGTTAGCCTCTCCCATGTGTCTCTTGATAGAGCTTACACTGTTCTCGGAGTTGGTTATGAGTTGTCTCTTTGCAACCTGGCCCACCAGTTTCTCTCCCTTCTTGGAAAACGCAACTACTGAAGGTGTTGTCCTTCCCCCTTCGGCGTTTGGAATAACTGTTGGTTCTCCACCCTCGATCACAGCCATGCATGAATTTGTAGTTCCCAGATCGATTCCCAAAATCTTTCCCATGATTATACCTCTTTTCGGTTACTTATAATACAATTATGTTCTTCTTTTATTTGACAGCATTCTTTGCAAAGGAGGGTCATTCTCCTCCGGTCTCAGGCTTCTTTGACACCGCTACCATTGCCGGCCTGATCACCTTGGAGTGCAGGTAGTATCCCGGCTTACATACTTCCACGACAGTGTTCTCCTCGTGCTCCGGATGCTCAACGTGCATAATAGCCTCATGAAGGTGGGGGTCGAACGCAGCGCCATGGCATTCTATCCTCTGGAGGCCTTCCTTCTCAAGGATAGAAGCAAACTGCCTGAACACCATATCCACACCCTTTACGACGGATTCAACATTGTCGGTCTGTTTTGCAGATGCTATTGCACGCTCGAAGTTGTCATATACTTCAAGTAACTCTGTGATGATCTGTTCAACTGCGAACTTGCGGTACTCTTCCTTTTCCCGGATGCTTCGTTTCCTGAAATTATCAAATTCTGCGGTGAGCCGCAGTAATTTATCACGAAGCTGTGCAGTTTCATCCTCCTGCTGGTTTTCAGCATTTGTTGACTCTGAATCCAGGTCATCACATTTCTCAGATCCTTTATCCATCTCGATATCTCCACTGGTTGATGCGCAGTTATGCGCATTTGGTTTAATCATTGTTTGAAGTTCTATAAATATGTTTCTCATCATGGGAAGGTTTTGTCAACAATAACCCAATGATCCCTATAATAGATACGATGTAAAAGTTAATAAGATGACTGCAACTTATGTTGCAATAGCCTGATTATGAACATGCTTGCAACCATGCAGACGGCAAGTGCCGACATGATCTGTTCCCACCAGAGTGCCCGGATGCCGCCATTCAGTGCATATGTCACTCCTGTGAAAAAGGCCGTGGCTACGAAAGTGGCAATGAAGGATGCGATAGCGCCTCCGGCCATGGAGCCGATATAGTCTGCACCGCGGCTTTCAAAAAAAACGGAGCCTGCAATGAAAACTACTGCAAAGATGAGCAGGATGACAGCCGTCGGAACAGGCGTGGTGTCACTGGATGCAGCAACGTTGGAAGCCATATTCATGATGCCAAGTGCCACACTTATCATGAAGAGGGCCATTGCAGTTGAAACTGCCAGTGCCTGCACAAACGGGTTATCAGCATTCAATTCCATTTTCATCCCTTGTCGAGTATTCACGTGATACTATATATTTATTTTTAATATACAATTATCCCAACAGCAATAAACAATAGTAAATGATATATCAAATAATGCACTTGCATTCACCATGAAGATACTGCTGGCCGAATATGCAGTCGGGATAGGACTTGACGGAACCCTGCTCAAGGAAGGAGGAGCCATGCTTAGGACACTGGTGGACAGTTTCTCAAGGCTTGGCCATGAGGTAACGTATCTCTCCTCAGGCCCCGTACTCCTGAGAGGCCAGGCAGTCAGTTCCTCTGCGGACAAGTTCCAGGAAGTCCTGGAAAGGGAAGCATCTCATGCAGACGCCGGCCTGGTGATAGGTCCTGATGAACTGCTTGCAGACCTTTCAGCTGTGATCGAGGAGAACACCGCAAATCTGGGATGTTCCTCAGGATCGGTAAGACTATGTGCTGACAAGCTGGAGTGTACCAGGACATTGCAGTCCCACTCTGTCAGTGTTCCCCGTATATTGGAATGTGGGGTTGCAACTGCATGCGTGATCAAACCAAGATTCGGCTGTGCATCCGAGGGCGTCAGAGTGGCATCTTCCAGCGATACGGAAGAAGGCTTCATCGCTACCGAGTATATTGAAGGGGAGCACCTCAGCGTCAGTATGATATGTGGGACCGGCTCACTTCCGCTCAGCGTAAATAAACAGCATATTGAGATAGATCGCAACAGGCCCGGGTCGCCTGTGACCTACAAGGGCAATATCGTGCCTTACAGGACCGGCCATGAACGGGAGTTATTCGATGTTGCAGCCAGAACTGCAGAAGTCCTGGGATGCAATGGTTATATCGGAGTAGACATAGTATATGGTAAAGGACCGTATGTTGTTGATGTGAACCCCCGGCCGACTACAGCCATTTACGGGCTGGCCAGGACACTCAGGACCGAGATCGGAGAACTCCTGCTGAAGAACATCTCAGGGGAGCTGCCTGATGCGGTGATCACTGAAGGGGAGTTCTCGTTCACGAAAGATGACTTTGAGGACATTGTATGAAAACAATCGGGATAGATATTGGCGGCGCGAATACAAAGATCGCTTCTGCCGATGGCGAGATTATTGAACTGCACTATATACCCCTCTGGAAGGACACAAGACTTCCCGAAGCACTGGAAGAGATCGCCGAGAAACACCAGCCTGACAGGGTGAGCGTTGTCATGACTGGAGAGCTTGCCGACTGCTTCGAGGACAAGATGGCAGGGATAAAGTTCATCATGGAATCCGTTGAGCAGGCCTTTGACTGCGAGGTCCGCTACATTGACAGTAACGGTGAATTCTATGATGGTTCCGGAGACCTGCGCAAGCTGGCAGCTGCCAACTGGGCGGCCTCGGCCAAGCTCATTGGCTCGGAAGTAGGGGATTGCATCTTCGTGGACGTGGGAAGCACCACCAGCGACATCATCCCGATAAAGGGCGGAAAACATGCAGCCGGCCTGACGGACTTTTCAAGGCTCATCCGCAGCGAGTTGGTCTATGCAGGGGTGCTGAGGACGAACCTGACATATCTTGCAGACAGCCTGGACCTGGCAGCCGGGAAGTGCAGGGTATCCTCGGAGCTTTTCGCAACCACAGCCGATGTGTATCTTTTACTGGGAGACATATCAGAGGAACTATACACATGCGAGACTGCCGATGGTGCAGGAAAGAGCAAGACAGATGCAATGAGGAGGATTGCACGTGTGGTCTGCGCCGACCTGTCTGAGATATCTCCCGATGAGATATATCGCATTGCAGAACAGGTTAGGGATATGCAGGTAACCCTGCTGAGCGATGCGATCACAGAAGTTGCAGAGAAGAACGAACTTTCCACTATAGTGTCAGCAGGCCTTGGTGAGTTCCTCATCCGTGCAGCTGCGAAGAGGCTTGGCTTTGAATGTATCTCTGTTGCACAACGCTGGGGAGAGGAAATATCAAAGGTATTCCCTGCATATGCAGCTGCAAAGATGTTCGAGGCAGGCGTTTCAACAGTAAAGGACAGGAATAAGGAAGAAACATGAGGATCTTGGTGAAGCTTGGGGGCAGTCTCATGGATGACTCCCTGCCGGTAATAAAAGCGCTGCAGGCAAGGTTCGGAACATGCGACGATAAGGAGTGCATATCAATTCTCGTGATACCGGGAGGAGGTATCTTTGCGGATGCTGTCCGTTCCGCCAGTGAGAAGTACAGGATAAGCGATGAGGCAGCTCACTGGATGGCCATACTTGCAATGGAGCAGTATGCCTATTATATCCATGACAAGACCGGGATCGATATTACTGGATCACTTGATGGCATTCCCTATGGTGTCACGATGTTACTTCCGTACAGGATATTGAGGGATAAGGATGAGCTTCCGCATTCATGGGATGTGACTGCGGACACCATCGCCGCCTGGATAGCCAGGCAGTTCGGAGCCCCTCTCTTTGTGAAGGTCACCGATCTGGACGGGATCTACGCCGAGGATGTGGTGCAGCAGTTCCTGACAGCGGATGAGGTCATGAAGATGGGTGCTACCTGCGTGGACAGGGCTTTACCCATGTTCCTGAAGGAGAATAACATGGACTGCCTCATAGTGAACGGCCTTCACCCGGAAAGGGTCATTGATGCCGTTCTTGGAAAAGATGTAGTGGGGACTTACATCAAGGGGAATATTTAAATTATATACTGCGTATGTACTGAAATCATCGACATGCTGAACTTTTCAGTATTATATTGATCAGATATCACGCTTAAAGGAGAGTTTAAATGGTAAATAAAGTCGAGAACTGTACTTCCTGCAACAAGAGGCTTGTAGAAGCCGGATTTGCACGCTTCCCATGCCCCGTATGTGGCAGGGAGCTTGGAAGATGTGAGAGCTGCAGACAGCAGAGCAACCCGTACACCTGCCCGAAATGCGGCTTTGTAGGGCCGTGAGGTGGACAGAATGGGAGATGTAGCAGCAACCATAAGGATCATGCCGGTTTCCGTAGAGACCGACCTCAAGGACCTTAAGGAAAGGCTCGTGGCAGCCCTTCCGTCAGGCTCAGAGTTTGGTACCTCCAAGGAAGAACCCATCGCCTTTGGCCTGAAGGCCATTATAATGGTAGTGCTTGTAGGCGACCTTGAAGGCGGCACCGAGCAGGTCGAAGAGGCCCTCGCAGCTGTTGAAGGCGTTGAGAGCGTAACGGTCACCGAAGTCGGCAGACCTGTTTAAGCCTTTTTTTCTTTTACCTTTTTTGACCATTATTCATTCCGATCAGGTTTGGGCTTGTAGATCAGGGGTAGATCGTTACGTTCGCAACGTAAAGGCCGCGGGTTCAAATCCCGCCGAGTCCACTTAACACATCTTCAACCAGTCTAGGTCTTTTTCTTCTTG
>JASKKT010000013.1 GCA_030154025.1 Methanolobus sp. | reverse complement strand
AACGTCGGACAGGATTACTTAGCTCCTGTCCCCACTTATTAGGCGGTGATTGTAATTGTTTTCGCGCATTGCGCGAGGACTGCTACATGGCTTTTATCGTATATAAGCATACCGACCCTTGAAGATCGATTGCAACGATGGCAAGCATTTCACAGCGCATTTTCCCCGCAGCTTGCGAGGACTCCTTACATGGCAATCTTAGTATTTATACCTTGCGACCACAACTGGCCGAAGGCAGATATTGAGAGCCTTTGAAAGGATTTTACCTCTCCCTTTAAGAGAGGCCTCCCATGGGAAGGATATCGGCGCAACGCCGCATCGATCACGTCATTGAGAGCAGCTCCTAAAGCACATGCTCGTATAAAAGTCTTGTCCATGGACACCGGACAGGATCCTGGCAAGCACAAGCAGACCTAAATACATTAGGGTAGATTTTTATATGATAAATTACAAGCCGGAATGATTAACATGAATCCAACCGTACAACTGAGGGATCGCTTTTTACAGCGATGAACCGCTTATAGGCAAACATAAGACTATTTTTGATACGACACTGCGCGACGGTGAACAAACACCTGGCGTATCCCTTACCAATGAGCAAAAACTCAAGATTGCACGGCAACTCGACAAACTCGGAGTGGACGTTCTTGAGGCCGGATTCCCCATCTCGTCAGAAGGGGAAAAGCAGAATGTAAGAGCTATTGCCAGCGAAGGACTTAGTCTTGATGTCTGTGGTCTTGCCCGCGTACTGCAAAAAGACCTTGACGCATGTATCGACTGTGGTGTGGACATGGTGCATACCTTTGTCTCGACATCCGACATCCAGAGGATACACACCATAAAAAAGACCCGCGAAGAGGTCATCAGCATGGCCGTGAATGCCGTGGAATACATCAAGGACCACGGCGCGAAATGCATGTTCTCTGCCATGGATGCTACCAGGACCGATCTTGACTACCTCGTAGAAGTGTTCAAAGCCGTCGAGGGAGCCGGGTGCGACATCATCAATGTCCCCGATACCGTGGGCGTGATGTCACCGTCCGGCATGTACCGGCTTATCAGCCAGGTACACAGCAATGTCAATATCCCCATTGACGTTCACTGCCACAACGACTTCGGTATTGCAGTCGCTAACAGCCTTATGGCGGTTGAGGCCGGCGCAAGCCAGGTGCAGGTGACCGTCAACGGGATTGGCGAGCGTGCAGGCAATGCGAACCTCGCTCAGGTCGTGATGTGCCTCCAGTCCATATACGGAGTAAAGACGAATATCAACACGGAGTACCTGCTCGAGACCTCCAAGATGGTGGAGAATTTCACAGGCATACACATGCCCCCAAACACTCCCATCGTCGGGGACAATGCATTCGCTCACGAGTCCGGCATACACACCCACGGTGTCCTTGAGAAGGCCGACACCTTCGAGCCTGGCATCATGACCCCTGAAATGGTCGGTCACAGGAGACGCATAGTGCTCGGCAAGCATGCAGGCAAGCACGCGGTCAAGCAGTCCCTGAGTGAGATTGGCATCCAGCCCACTGAAGAGCAGCTTGATGAGATACTCAGCAGGATAAAGACTATCGCAAACCGCGGAAAGCGCATATGCGATGCTGATCTCCATGCTGTGGCCTCGGCAGTCCTTGGCAAGAACCTCGGGCATGAGACCATCAAGCTCAAGGAGTTCTCGGTAATGACAAGCAACCTCACAACACCCACAGCTGTCGTGAGGGCTATCGTAGGTGACCAGGAAGTGACAGCCTCGAACTTCGGTGTGGGCCCCATTGACGCCTCACTCAAGGCTGTAGGCAGTATGCTCAACGGCTATACCAGGATCAAGATCCGCGATTTCAGGATAGAGGCCATCACGGGCGGCAGCGATGCCCTTGCCGAGGTCACCATAGGTGTGGAGGACGAGGAAGGACGTGTGGTAACGGCACATTCCGCCAGTGCAGATATCGTAACGGCCTCGGTGGATGCGCTTGTCACAGCCATCAACCTCCTGCTCGAAAAGAAAAAGCTCTGGAGCATGCAATAAGCTGCAGAGCAATTGAAGTTTACTCTTATCCCGGAAAAGCCTTAAGGATAAGAGTAATTGTACTTTTTTATGCTGGCCAGTTGTATCAGCAGAGATACTTTCCCTGCAAGGCACACACATCGGAGGCTTCTATATGCAATATGATATAATCGATTCCCACTGCCATCTTGACTTTCCCAGGTTCGACAGGGACCGTAAGGAGGCCATCGAAAGGGCAAGGCAGTCAGGGGTTATCCGGATGATCAACTCAGGAATAGATTACAGCACCAACGCAGCCTCCCTTGAGCTTGCGCGCAGGTACGACTTCATCCATGCCACCCTGGGACTCGGCCCGCAGATAGTCCCGCACGCCAGTGAGGAGAAGATAAGCCAGATACTTTCCCAGATAGAGAGGAATATTGACAGGGCCGTGGGCGTGGGAGAGGCGGGGCTTGATTTCCACTACTGTGAAACGGAGACCGGCCGCCAGAGACAGATAGAGGTTTTCCAGAAGGTCATCGAAATAGCCCGCAAGTACGGCAAGCCGCTTGTGATCCACGGCAGGGAAGCCGAGGATATGGCCCTGCAGCTCAGCCGTGATCTCGATACGGTTGTGTTCCATTGCTATGGGGGTTCCCTTGAGACCATGCAGCAGATAGTGGACGCAGGCCACATTGTATCAATTCCCACCCTGGTGTGCTTCTCAGAGCATCACCAGTCAATAGCAAAGCACCTGCCCCTTGAGAACATGCTCATAGAGACAGACAGCCCTTACCTGTCCCCGAGGAAGGGCAGGAACGAGCCTGCATTCGTGGCTGATTCAGTGCCACAGATAGCAGCCCTTAAAGGAATAGAAGTATCCGAAGTTGCCGAAACGACAATGAAAAATACCCGCAGGGTGTTTGGCATCTGAACAACGTATCCATGCACGACCATCAGAGATCATCTATTCGTCAAGCAAATATCATCGACTCATCAAACTATTCAGGAGTTCAGGAAAACATGCAAGTCAGACATTTCAACGCAGGCCTCTATGATGCCAATTCATATCTCATCAACGGGAAAGTGCTTGTGGACACCGGCATCAATACATCAGCACTCATAGCGGCCATTGAGAAGAGCATTGATATCAGGGACCTGGAGCTGATCATACTTACCCATTGCCACATCGATCATACCGCTGCTGCGGAAGAGATTGCAGAAAAGAGCGGCGCCCGTGTAGCTATCCACAGGGAGGACGCCCCCCTGCTCAAAGATGACGGGATCAGTGCCGCGTCCCTCTTCGGCCGCAGGACACCGCAGTTTGAACCTGATATGCTTCTTGAGGACGGGCAGAGGATCAGGATAGGAGAGGACGAGGAACTGGAAGTCATACACACGCCCGGCCATACGCCAGGCGGTATCTGCCTCTATGAGCCAGTTTCAAAAAGCCTCTTCTCAGGGGACACGGTATTCCCCAATGGCAGCATAGGGCGCACTGACTTTGAGGGAGGCAGCCCTGCCGCGCTGACTGCATCCATAAGCAAGCTCGCAGCACTGGACATAAAGACACTTTACCCCGGACACGGCAATATCACATCTGAGAACGTGAACAGGCAGATAGGGATGTCACTGAGCATGTCCAGGGGCTTTTTGAGATTCTGATCATATTGAATTCATAGCAGATACATCATGGCAAGAAAAGACAGAAAAGCAGGAAAAAGTATTTCTTCACGTAACGACCCCAGATTCCTCCCCATGAGCCTTGAGGAGGCGGGGAAGAAAGGCTGGGAAGAGCTTGATATCATCATCGTCACAGGGGATGCATACGTGGACCATCCCGGATTCGGTACCAGTGTCATCGGGAGGGTGCTCGAGGACGCCGGGTACAGGGTGGGCGTTATCGCGCAGCCTGCATGGGATAACACCGCAGACTTCACAAAGCTGGGTAAGCCCCGCCTGTGCTTTGCCGTAAGCGCCGGGAACACGGACTCCATGGTAAGCAACTACACGCCCTCAAAGCGCCTGCGTCATGAGGATGCATATTCTCCCGGTAACAAGACCGGCCTCAGGCCCAACAGGGCATGCATCGTCTACACCAACAGGCTCAAGGAGGCCTACCCGGATGTGCCGGTCATCATAGGAGGTATCGAAGCCTCCCTGCGCCGCTTTGCCCAGTATGATTACTGGTCCGACAAGGTGCGCCAGTCCATCCTGGCCGATGCCCCCGCCGACCTGCTGGTCTACGGCATGGGAGAGCTGCAGATGCTTGCCATCGCAGACAGACTGAAGAGCGGCATACCTGCCGGCCAGGTGACGGACATCGACGGCACAGTCTGGAAAATGGATATCAGGACATGGAAGGAGAAAAAGGATGAGCTTCTGGGCGCATACCTGGAAGTTCCTCCCTATACGGAAGTCTCTCAGGACAAAGCGCTCTATGCAAAAGCCTTCAGGACCATCATCGAGGAACAGGACCCTGTCTGCGGGCGCGGGATCCTCCAGGTGCACCCGAAGACCGTGGTGGTGCAGAACAAGCCCATGCGCCCCCTGAGCACAGAAGAGCTCGACCATGTGTACGAATTGCCCTTTACCAGGGAAGCCCACCCTTCCTATCGAGAAAAAGTGCCGGCCCTGGACATGGTAAGGTTCTCCATCACCACCCACAGGGGATGTTTCGGTTCATGCTCGTTCTGTGCCATAGTCATGCACCAGGGACGTATGATACGCAGCCGCAGCATCGAGTCAATATTGAGGGAAGCCGGGAGCTTCAGGGATATCAAAGGGTTCAATGGTACCATAAACGGACTTGGCGGCCCCTCGGCAAACATGTATGGCATGGACTGCAGGAAGTGGGAGACAACAGGAGCATGCAGGAACAGGCTCTGCCTTTACCCGCAGGTCTGCCCGTCCATGAACACCAGCCACAGCAAGCTGATAGAGCTGATGCAGAGGCTCAGGGAACTTCCGGGGATAGAAAAGGTCTTCGTAGGCTATGGAGTGCGCTACGACCTGGCACTGCTTGACGAGCAGTACATGGAGGAACTGTGCGCCCACCACGTCAGTGGCCAGCTTAAGGTCGCTCCCGAGCACTATTCGGACAGGGTCACTGCCGTTATGAAAAAGCCCGACAGGAAGACCTTTGAGAGATTCGAGCAGAAGTACAGGGAGATCAATAAACGGCTTGGTAAGGACCAGTACCTTGTGGCCTTCCTCATATCAGGCCATCCTGGATGCACCATTGAGGATATGATAGCTACGGCCGAATATATCCGTGATACAGGCAGGTACACCAAACAGGTACAGGACTTCACCCCCACTCCCATGACAGCCGCCACCTGCATGTTCCACACGGGCATGGACCCCTTCACAGGCAAGAGGGTCTATGTTGCCACAACTCCCAAGGAGAAGAACATCCAGCGTGCCATGCTCCACTACAGAGAGCCGGGCAATCATGCGCTTGTCTACGAGGGACTGAAGCGCGCAGGAAGGCTGGATCTTGTGGGCAGCACCTGGAACTGTCTCATACCAAGGAGCACGGACAGGAAAAAGAAGAGCGGATGGTAATTTACACAAGCTGCCGAACTGGTGCCGGGAATCAGGAGTTTAATGAGTTGGGAATAAAATTACAGCAGTGCTTAAATAGATAGGAAAAAGATAGTTAATCTTTTAAGATATTGGCACAATCTAACATTGTACACGTGGGATTGTACTATTAGTGGGAGGTATGCATGAATCTGATTGTGGCGATACTTAGCTTTGTTTTTATAGTAATTTCGACCTCTTTCGCAAGCGGGAGTCCGGTTACGAGTATAGACGAGAACATAGGGGATGAAGAGTTCTATTCGGTCTCATACACTAATCCGGAAAGCGTAGCGATGCACCAGATGGCCAGGGAGAGCGAGGACGGGAATCATTCAATGGTGCAACTGAATGACGAGCTCAAGCCAATGAAGACCGTCAGCCCTGACGGTAATTGCTCCATATACCTGAAGGTGTTCGCTGTCAGTTCCGAGATGGGGATCGAGGATTATGCCCTGAACAGTACGGCAAAGCCCAGGGAAATGAGACTAAGGGACATCAGCACTATGGGCTGCTATGCGGTTGCATTTTCCCCGGATAGTAAGATGTACGCTGCGCCAAGGATCGTTCATCTTGGAGACGGCAGGAACGGCCAGTACGCCATTGACATCATGTCAGTGGATACGAATAAGCTGATACACAGGGAACTTCTTCCTTTCTACCTGGAAAGCACGAAGAACACTTCAATGGAATGGAGCCGCTCACAGATGTATGGGGTCTACTGGTCAGAGGATGGTTCTTCCATAGTCTACGACGTCCTGGGAGCTGACATTCAGGGCGGGCTATATCCGACAACGCTCGTCACCAACAGGCTTAACGTAAATTACACCGAGCTGCGCCAGTTGAACGGATATGAGGAAACGGTGGAAGAGAGTGCAGAATTTAAGGGCTATGACGAACTGATGGAATCCTACAGGCAGACAAACGAAGAAGAAGAGCAAATGAACGCTCCTCAAAATTCTGAGGAGGAAGAAGACACTTCCGCGGATGATACGGAACCTGTGGCTTCGATGCCTGGATTTGGAATACTGATCGCTGCTGCGGCTTTTCTCATTGGTGTAAAGTGGAAAAGAAGCTGACCATAAAGCAAATTACGAACCTGTAACAGAGCAGGTCCGAGGGAATAAAAATAAAAAGTGAAGGACTATTCCATCGCCATTTCCATCAGGTCGATGATATCCAGTACTTCCACTTCCGGGCCGCCACGCTTGAGGTTTGTCCTGCACAGGGGGCATGATGTGACCAGGTAGTCGACTCCCTCGGGAATATCCCCGACACGCCTCTTTGCCAGTTCCTGGGATAGCTCGGGATAACCTTTAAGCACGCCTCCGCCTGCACCGCAGCACCTGGACTTCTCACGGATGTTCTTCATCTCTTTAAGGTCGCAGATGCTGGTGATGATATTCCTGGGCGCGTCAAAGACACCATTGCACCTTCCCAGGTGGCACGGGTCATGGTAGGATACTTTCAGGTCCAGTTTCTTCAGGTCCATCTCAGCCAGGCGGTCTGCAAGGAACTCGGAAACGTGCACAACTTTCAGATCTCCGGGATAATCATTCTTCAGGGTTGTATAACAGCCTGCACATCCGGTGATTATTGTATGGGCGCCTGTTGCCCTGATCTGCTCCAGGTTCCTTGAGACCAGTTCCATGGGATCGGATCCGGTTCTCAGGAGAGGGGAGCCGCAGCATACCTCATCCTTGAGCACGGTCACGCCGAACCTCTTCAGAATATCGAAAGTGCGTCTGGCAAGCTCAGGATAACGGTAGGAACCCAGGCAGCCTGCGAAATACACATAATCAGCCTTCTCCCTGACATCCTTTGCGGACTCCCCAAGCCATGCCATGCGCTCTCCGGTCTCGCCAAGGGTATTGCCAAGCTCGTTCGCCCTGGATGCTATATCCTTCTGTGCCTGGGTCATCTTGCCCTGCAGCACCAGCTGGTGCCTTGTGTTCTCCACTACCTTAGGGGGAGCCGCACCGGAGGGACACAGCTGCTCGCAGATCCCGCAGGTGGTGCACGTGTTCAGGCTGTTGAGCACGCCCTCGTCCACTTCAAGTCCCTGGGAAACGCCGTGGGCCACAAGCATGCGCCCGCGGGAGCTTGATGACTCCCAGCCCACCACATCGAATATCGGACATACCGAGCGGCAGGTTCCGCAGCGAACACATTTCAGTATGGACCGCATATCGGATTCCAGCATTCTCATACCCCCATCTTCCCGGGATTGAGTATCCCCTTGGGGTCAAGTGCCTTTTTGATCAGTATCATAACATCAAGGGCTTTGCCAAGCTCCAGTTCGAGGTACTCCGCCCTCGCACCGCCTACCCCGTGTTCTGCGGTCACGGTGCCTCCTATAGAGATAGCTGTGCGGTGTATCTTATCGGCGGCCTTGTTCAGTTTCTCCCAGTCCTTGTCGTCAAGCACATCGATGCACATTCCTGTGTGCAGGTTCCCATCACCGATGTGCCCGTAGGTCATGATGGGTATGTCGAACTCCTCCGATATCTCGCTTACCTTGTGCAGCATCCTGGGGATCTCCTTGATGGGGACGCCTATATCCTCACCCACGTATACGCGGGTGCGCATGGGGTGCAGTCTTGAAACAGCGGCACCTACAAGCCTTCTTGCGGCCCAGATCTCTTCCCTCTCCTTCTTGTTTGTCGCGGCCCTGATGCCGGTTGCCAGGGAACTGCAGGCGTCCTCTATCATGGAAATACCTTCGCGCACGGCGCTCTCTGTCCCGTCCACCTCGAACATCAGGATAGCTCCTGCCCTGGGGAGACCTACCTTGGGATCGTAGGTGTTTATGGCATCTATAATATTACTGTCAAGGATCTCACATGCAGAAGGGACGATCCCGGAAGACAGAACCTTCACCACCGCCTTTCCTGCAAGCTCGGGGTTCTCGAAGGAAGCAAGCAGCACAGAACGCTCCCTGGGAAGGGCACGCACTTTCAGTATCGCCTTTGTCACGATTCCCAGCGTTCCCTCGGAGCCGACAAAGAGATCGGTCAGGGAGTAGCCGGCCACTGACTTGATGGTCTTTGAGCCGGTGTTGATCACAGTACCGTCAGCAAGCACCACTTCAAGGCCGAGCACATAGTTCCTCGTGGTCCCGTATTTGACTGAACGCATACCACTACCGTTATTTGCTATAAGGCCGCCCAGGGTGCACATTGCAGAGCTTCCGGGGTCAGGCGGGAAGAAGAAACCGTAGGGCTCAAGGGCAAGATTGAGCTTCTCCTGGACAATGCCCGGCTCCACTACCACCTGGAGATTATCAAGATCCATCTCAATTATCCTGTTCATGGAAGACATATCAAGCACAATACCGCCTTCCACAGGCACGGAACCGCCCGCAAGACCGGTACCGGCGCCTCTTGCCGTGACAGGTATCCCTTTTTCCCAGGCAAGTCTCACAACGTCTGCCACCTGTGCAGTGCTGACTGGCCTGATGACGAATTCAGGCATCCCCCTTACCTGGGAGGCATCGAAGGAGTAACAGTAAAGTTCGGCAGCAGATGTGGAAACTCTCTCTTTCCCGACAATCTCCTGCAGTTTGTCCAGTAGATCGGTCTTTTGCATGAAATCACTTTTTACTAAGTTTGAAGGATTTAAATCTATTGGTGAATGCAAAACTTTACATCTATCCACACCCATTAGGCAGCAATGACACGATACTTTGAGGTACAGCAGCGTGACGGCGCTGCAAGGATAGGTAAACTGCTGCTTGGCAGGACCATCCAGACACCTTTCATACTGGACAGCCGGACCCTTGGTTCCACGGAAAGCCCTGTCATAGATGCAGGTTCCCTCTGGAGGCCCGGCTCCGCAGAAGCCGCCAGAGAGGAGCTTGCCAGAATTCGCAGCATCACAGGAGAGGACTCGCTTGTGATCCTTCCCCACCTGTCGTTCCCGCCCGAGGTCCCGGATGAGATAGCAGCTTCTGAAAAGCTTGATCCCGATATGGACATATCCGGCCCCACTGGCTCGGTCTACAGGCATCTGAAAAAGGTCAGGCCCTGCGACCTGTACGTAATGGAGGGCGCGGGATGCCTTGAGAACAACGCAAGGCGCTTCTTCAATACCCTGCTTGAGATGAAAGAAAATGTCCCTCCTGACACTGCGGTCTATGCGCCGGCCATATCGCTGCCGGAGAACATTGCGATGCTTGTCTACCTTGGTGTGGACGTCCTGGACAACACCAGAGCCATAATCGCCGCACACAGTGATATTTACCTGACATCCGCAGGCAGGCTTTACCTGGATTCCCTTGCCGAACTGCCCTGCAGGTGTGAGGCCTGCGCAAGCACCAGTGTGGAAGAGCTCAGGGGATCTGATAGAAGGAAGAGGGCAAAAATCCTCGAAAGGCATAACCTCAATGTACTGGAAAGCGAACTTGCCCTTGTCAGGGAAAAGATACGGGCAGGCACATTGCGGGAGTATGTTGAGGGACAGTGCAGGACGCGCCCCTGGCTCACCGCACTCCTGAGGCTTGCTGACAGTGAATATAACTACATCGAGGAAAAGAATCCCATTGCCAGGTCCAATGAGATGCTGGCAAACAGCACTGAGTCCCAGTCAAGGGTTGAGATTGTGCGCTTTGCAGAAAGGGTCCTTGAAAGATATACACCTCCCGAAGCTGATGTGCTCGTACTGCTGCCCTGCTCGGCGAAAAAGCCCTATTCCGTTTCAAACTCCCACTGGAAGTTCATCAACGCCATCGGAAGTAACCGCAGGTATGTGCATGAGCTCATAATCACATCACCCATAGGCATCGTTCCCCGGGAGCTGGAACTTACATACCCGGCAGCACATTATGATACGGCTGTCACAGGACACTGGGACGCGCAGGAAAGGGAATGGGTGGCAGGATGCCTTGAGAGATATCTGGTGAAGAACAGATATACAACTATCATCGCCCATGTCGAGGATGCCTACAGGGAGATATGCGAAACTGTCTCGCAAAGGCTTGGTATCGGGATGATATTCACCGGCTCCGGTAACGTAACATCCCATGAGGCCCTCAGGAAACTTAAGGAGGAAGTGGATAATCACAGCGGTGGAAAGTCACGCAACGTCGAGGAAAGGAAGAAGGATGTCATGCGCTGTATCGCTGATTACCAGTTCGGCAGAGGGGCGGGTGAGATATTGGTACCGGAAGGCTCTGTCATCAAGGGGCCTTATCCCAAGTACCAGGTGTTCTCGGGAAAGAAGCAGCTCACAACCCTTGTTCCCCAGTACGGCACGCTTGCTGTCACCATTGAGGGGGCTGAGCTTCTGGCACCCTTAGGTAAATATCTTGTGAACATAGATGATTTTGTGCCAAGAGGCTCCCTGCTGGCTCCCGGAGTTGTCAGCGCAGATACTTCCATAAGGCCCGGGGATGAAGTGTTCGTACGCGGAGAAAAAGCCCTGTGCGTGGGCAGAGCCGTGATGAGCGGCAGAGAGATGCAGCTGTCAGGAAGAGGGGTTGCTATAGACCTGCGCCATGTTAAAAAGGTTTAAAGACAGAAATATGAGAGGAGATCACACAGGGAAATGATCATCAGACCTTTTGAGCCTGGCGACTTCGGGGACGTACTTGAGATAGAAGCCGAAGCCTTTGCAGAGCATAATCCGTTCATCTATATGAACTTCTATGAGATGAACAGCGATTCCTTCCTTGTGGCTGAGGAGAAGGGCCGTATAACCGGCTTTGTGGTCGGCTATCAGGTATCCGGTGAAGAGGGGAGAATATTCTCACTTGCTGTAAAGGAACGGTACAGAGGCTATGGCATCGGCACTCACCTGCTTGAGGCCATCATCAGTGTCTTCAGGAAAAAACTGCTTTCCATTGCAAGCCTGGAAGTAAGACTAAGTAATCGTGAAGCGCAGAGGCTCTATCAGAAGACGGGATTCATCTCCTGCTGGATCCATAGTGGCTACTATTCAGACGGCGAGGATGGCATCATCATGAAAATGCGGCTCTATCCCGTTGTGAGTACTGCAGTGGATGAGCTCCTGAGCAAGATGCAAGGCACTGCCATGATGCCTGCTTATCGCCTGGAAGATATCATTTGACATCTATGTGCTTTTGATGCTCCTGCTGCCAACCCTCTGGGCAAATTCCTGCATCCTCGTGGAAGTGCGTGCCACACCTGACAGTTCATCCTTTGAGATGATGGAAGCCAGATCGTTACCGAGAACAAATATCGCTTGCTTGTGTTCAGCCTTGCTCCTGTGGACGTGCAGCGGGCTTATCGCCAGCGAATTATAGTGACGGAACTCGTAATCCATACCCATGTACTCAAAATGCCTTTTTATCTGAGCCATTAAAGTGTGTAATTGTATCAACTCATCCTTGTGCATACCAACCAACCTATAGTACCAACCTTTAGGAACACAATCCTGTGCATCCAGCACAGTATAAAGTTATAACCGACTATATTTACAATATAGGAAATAAAGACATTTTCCCGGAAGCAAAATTCCTAGCATGAGAGATATAAACACATCTGAAAAAAGAAAACGATTAATGATGAGGAATAAGCCTGCAACGATTACTGCATAAATAATAACATTAAAAATAAATAAAGATTTTGGTGCCACTCCGCGACACCATTAATTAAAATCACAGGGCGTCTGCAGTGAATATCTTTACGGATGCGGGCCTTTTGGTGACGCTTCCGACCTTCGCGCCCACAAGGTTCTCAATCCCCTTGTCAGCTGCGATGTCCAGTATCCTTTGCGTAACAACGCCATCAAAGACAACTGTTTTTACCTCATCCTGATAGTCCTTGAGAGTTGTCACAAGATCCCTGACGGCAGTCTCATTGACGACCTTGTCCTTTGCATCAAGGAAGCGGGCACTGAATGTGCCGATAAGGTCATTTGCATGGGGCTTGAACTTGCTGCTTACAGGAGAAGGCTTGCTTGCGATCTCAGGCCTGCTCACTTCAGGCTCAGCTTCCGCCTTTGACTGTGGCTTATCGCGGGACTGGAATCTGTCACGGGACTGTGCCCTTTCCCGGGGCTGCTGCCTCTCGCCGGAAGTTCTCTCGCGGGACTGGACCCTTTCCCGGGGCTGCTGCGGCCTCTCGCCGGAAGTCCTTTCCCGGGGCTGCCTTGCTTTGTCTTCATCCATCTCGGCAGAGGCTTCCTTTTCACCTGCCTGGACTTTCGAAGGGATAAGCCTCTTTACCTCGGGAGCCACCCTTGCTATTTCAGGAGCGGGGATCCTTGCCCTTCTTTCCTTGTTCTTGGGCACACGTGTCACCCGGGAGCCATTCTCTGATTCGGAAACCCTGATGCTGTATTTGTCGAGCACCTGCTCCACAGGCACCTTCTGGCGCAGAGCCCTGACAACTTCCTTCTGCACAAGATCCTCGACGCTCTTTCCATCAGGGGCACGGGCAATGTAGTCAACGTTGGCTACCTGGACAAGTTCCTTGACAATGAGCTCGCCTCCGCGGTCGCCGTCCGTGAACACAGTCACTGTGTCTTTCTTCTTGGTCAGCTCGGCAACCTCCGGAGGAACGTTGGTGCCTCCAACACAGATCGTGTTCTTGATACCGTAACGGAGAAGGTTCAGCACATCTGCGCGCCCCTCAACAACGATGATAGCATCGGAATCGAATACTGCAGGACCGCACGGGATCTTGTTCTTACCGAAGTATTGCATCTCCTCTACCCTGACAGACTGGCGTACCTGGTCTGCGATCTCCTGGGACTCCGGCAGGTTCTCGTCGAACATGCCTGTAAGGATGAACTTTGCCCTTTCAATGATCTGCTGCCTCTTGGTTGCCCTGACGTCCTCCATCTGGGTAATCTCTATCTTTGCGCTGCAGGGACCCACCCGGTCGATGGTCTCAAGTGAAGCTGCCAGGATGGATGTCTCGACCTTGTCAAGGCTTGAAGGGATAAGGATAGTTCCCTTGGTCTTACCGTTCTTGGCGCTTACCACAACCTCGATCCTTCCTATCCTGCCTGTCTTCTGGAGGTCGCGCAGGTCAAGGTCAGAACCAAGCAGCCCTTCCGTCTGGCCGAAGATAGCACCCACTATGTCGGGGCGTTCGATTATTCCTTCAGCGCTTATCTTGGAATGAATTATATATTTTGTAGTATCTGCATTTTGCATTTGGATTCTCCTAAAGTTTGTGATGATGTCATATAGTTGAAAGCCTCTCAAGCCTTCATCCCAATGCAAAAATAGTAAACTACCCCAACATCACATGTATGCAGTACAGGCAGCCATGATACCAGGAAGGACTGTCCTCATTTAAAATATAAATTAGGACTTATAAAATGCAGCGTTATGTATTATCGTAAAACTACATCCACTAACAAGCATACCAATATGCAGCAAGCAATTTCCCGCGGGCGTTTGCCCTTTGCTCTGAGCACTCAAACATATTCCGGCAGACATGATTAGCAGTTTTCCAAATCCCTCATCTGATTCCCAGTTCTATTTTTTTCTACCTTGTACCTTTGTTTTCCGTTACTCCTTTATCTGTGAGATAGGTTTTACATGTAATGAATAAGGATTATGATTAAACTATATTTGCATTAGTGGAAACGCCCGTTGCATAGGAGCATTTCAGTGATCTTGATCGAATTTCAAGCATGATTATAACCATCGCTTGATGGTTACATAAAGTAATAGATTTCAAACTCTTATAAACTTATGGGTTACAAGGATGAACAGGCCTTGAAAGAGAACACAAGTAAACTGGAGTTAGTTTTCACCATTGCAGTTCCTTTATCCCGAAGAAAGCTCTGTGGCAAGGAACTATCATATAAATTAACTGCCTTTGTGATAATATGAACAACAGAGATCCAAACCACAGGAAAAAGCTTATCATCGTAGGCGGAGGAGCAGTGGGACTGGCAGTGGCAACAAGCGTGAGGCGTCACAGCAACTACGATGTCCTTGTGTTCTCTTCGGATTCCCATGCATCCTACAGCCAGTGCGGCATACCTTTTGTAATAGCAGGGAACATTAAAGATTTCAACTCCCTCCTTCTGCGGGACAAGGAATTCTTCGAGGAAGCGGGAATAGACCTGCGGACCGGTACTACCGTCCAGTCCATAGACCTGGGCAAGCGCACGGTGATCGCTGAGGGAAAAGAGTACAGCTTCGACAGGCTTGTGATCGCCACAGGCAGCACACCCTCGGTCCCTGAGGAACTCCGGCCGGGAGCTGCACTGGAGAACGTCTTCACTGTACGTACCCTTAGTGATGGCATCAGGCTTGAAAGTTCCCTGCAGAAAGCATCCAGTGTAGTGATAGTAGGCGGGGGACCCATAGGTGCCGAGCTTGCTGCCGCATGCTCCAAAAAAGGGTTAAAGACGCTGCTGGTCAGTCGCAGCGATTCATTGCTATCGCATAATATCGACCCGGATATGGCAGATATAGTCAGGGAGCACCTTGAGTCCATGGGAACAGGAATACTCACCGGCTATGCCCCTGAAGCCATCAGGGGAGATGGCAGTGTCAGTTCCGTGACCATAGAGGGGAAGGATTTCCCTGCCGACCTTGTAATAGTATCCACAGGAGTGAATCCCGAGACACAGCTTGCAGCAGATGCGGGGATACAGATTGGTCCCACGGGAGGGGTCATCGTCAACGAGAACCTGCAGGCAAAGCTTGCTGACGGGACTTTCGACCCTGAGGTCTACTGCGGAGGAGAATGCGTGGAACTGCAGGATCGCATAACAGGCCGGCCCATTTTGAGCCAGCTTGCAAGCACGGCAAGAAGGATGGCAGGAGTGATACGGGACAATCTCATCTCCAAGGAGAACAGCTTCGGCCCTGTGATCAGTCCCTGGGTCGCTGTCATCGGGGAACTTGAAGTGGGCACCGTGGGAATTACAAGCAGGCTTGCCAGCCTCAACGGAATAGAGATCGTGAGCGGCCTTGCAACCGGCACCACCCGTGCAGGATACTACCCCGGCTCAACCCAGCTTTACATCAAGCTTCTTTTCAGCGACAGGGTCCTTGTGGGTGCGCAGGTGATCGGTGGCAAGGGCGTCAAAGAGAGGATTGACGCACTTTCCCTTGCCATCAGCAAAAGAGCCACTGTGGAAGAGCTCCTTGAGCTGGAAACCTGCTATACACCGCCTGTGGGAACACTTGTCGATCCGCTCACCTACGCAGCAAAAGGTGCACTCAGGAAGATGACGAAGGTCCGGAAATGATAACCATTGACGGTTCATATGGGGAGGGAGGAGGACAGATACTGCGGACTGCAGTCTCCCTCTCGGCAGTGATCAAAGAGGAAGTGACCATCAAGAACATACGCAAGGCAAGGCCCCAGCCGGGACTCAAGACCCAGCATCTCACCTCGATAGAGACAGCGGCCCTCATGTGTGATGCGCAGGTGGAGGGGCTCTTCCCGGGATCCACTGAGATACGGTTCTCTCCAGTGGAAATAAAGGGGTTAAACGCCGAAATAGACATCGGAACGGCAGGAAGCATACCCCTGCTCATACAGTGCATCATGCCTGCAGCCGCCCATGCCAGCGGGAATGTCAGCCTGAGGATAAAAGGAGGGACCGATGTCATATGGTCTCCCAGCACGGACTATCTTGAGAATGTGACTTTCAGGGCCCTGTCCAGAATGGGCTACAGGGCCCACCTGAAAACGATTTCCAGGGGTTACTACCCCCGGGGAGGAGGGCTTATCGAACTATCCATTGAGCCATCCGGACTTACTGCGTATGATTACACCAGAGAGGACGGGATCGTTTCGGGCATCTCGCACAGTTCCAGGCTACCCGAACATGTGGCGCAGAGGCAGGCTTCATCTGCACAGGAGATCCTGGAAAGGAAAGGATATGAGTGCGAGATAGGAACCGAGGTCACACAGGATGTTTCCACTGGAAGCGGGATAAACCTCTGGTCAGGATTCAAGGGTGCCGTATCCATCGGGAAAAGAGGGCTTCCGGCAGAGAAGGTAGGCGCCGTGGCTGCCGGGGAAATGTTGCAGGACCTCCGATCTGATGCTGCTGTGGACCAGCATCTTGCGGACCAGTTAATACCGTTCCTGGGACTTGCAGGCAGCGGCTCGTTCACAACTGTCGGACTTACAGAACACACAAGCACCAACATATGGGTCACCGAGCAGTTCCTGGATGTGAAGTTCGGTACGGAAAAAAGGAATGGGTTAGTGGAGATCCATGTGCGCTGATCATTCCTGAGTATCGGCTATACTGATGTACTCCGAAGGGATGCTCTTTGCAAGTACGATATCCTCGTTGACAACCACAATATCGATCCCGTCATCCTGCGCCGCTGCGGCATCGATCTCAAAGATGACCGGGTTCTCAGTGTGGATGGAAGCTGCCTGCATGGCCTTCTCCAGGGAGGTGCTCAGGTGCACGTAGCACTGCCTGATGGGAGTGATGCCATTTTCAAGTAGCATGTCCGCTTCTTCCTGGCTTACGCCATAGTAGAGGTACGGGAGTTCATTCTCGGGATAATCGGATACCAGGTCCACGTCCACGGAGTGGCCGTAACGCGCCCTCATGAAAGACCCGTCTATCTCGTAGCGGCCTTTGACATCAGACTCCACCAGAGATACAAGGCGCTCCATGGTGCCCCATTTATACCGCTTCTTCATAATATCGCAGAGCACATCCACATCCACCCATCCCTGAGGGCCCATTTCCAGGCCAACATCCTCCGGGAAGTGCCTCAGTGCACCGGAAATGAATCTTCCAAGCCTCTCTTCCCGGTCATCATCCAGCACATAACGTCCTTCTTCGCCGCATTCAGGGCAGACCTCACCCCTGAAGTACCCATGCTGTAAACATTTACGGATCATGATATCTTTCAGATATATGTTATAATTAATATAAGTTGTCTAAATGAAGTCACATGAGCGGTTCACATAAACCTGGCGGTGCCCGCAGTAAAGAACAAATGATTTAAGATTGGTCGTACATCTAAGTCTTTCAGGTATTATCATGGACGAAATTATAGAAATTTACAAAAAGCAAAAGCTCAGCGGAATTATCAGGCAGGAGGATTTCCTGGAAAGGGTAGGGGAAAAAGTGAACCAGATGGGAGGGCTTTGCGACAACAGGACTGCCGCAATGCTCGTTGCCCATGACCTCGGGGCTGGCGATACGGGCGAGGGTGCCGGGAATGAAGTCCACAAGGTAGCAGATATCGCCCCGGGTACAGGCAATGTGAGGCTTATCGCCAAGGTCATGACCGTGTTCCCTGCCAAGGAGTTCAACCGCAATGACGGGACCATCGGGAGGGTTGCAAACCTCATCGTCGCGGATGAGACAGGCTCCATACGCCTGACCCTCTGGGATGACAAGGCAGACCTTGTAAAGACAGGGGATATAACGGTCGGGCAGACATTCCAGATCAGCGGCTATGTGAAGGAAGGCTATTCCGGTGTTGAAGTGAATGTCGGCAACAACGGAGTGCTGTGCGAGACAGATGAGAAGGTTGAGGCCTCTGTTGCCTCCACAAAGATAAGCGACATAAAGAACGGTATGGGCGACCTTAATCTCAGGGCAAGGGTGCTGGACATTGCCGACATCAGGACATTCAACCGTAAGGATGGCTCCACCGGCAGGGTCACCAATATAACCGTGGGTGACGATACCGGGAAGATCAGGGTCACCCTCTGGGACGAGAAGACCGACCTGCTATCGGGTTTAAAGATCAATGATTCCATTGAGATCATCAATGCCTACGCCAGGGAGAACAACTTCAGCCAGCAGGTGGAGGTGCAGGTGGGTAACCGCACCATTGTGAAAAAGACAGACAAGGAGGTCACATACTCCGAGAACTTTACCCCCATTTCCGATATCATCCCCGGGGAATCATACTCCATCAAGGGATCCGTTTCCGGCATAGGGGGGCGCCATGACTTCACCCGCGACGACGGCACTGAGAATAGTGTCTCCAACATCTATGTTTCTGACGATACGGGCAGGATAAGGATAGCTCTCTGGGGTGAGCATGCAGGCCTTATAGATGAGGTAGATATCGATACCGAAGTAGAGATAATCGATGCCTTCTCAAAGTCAGGGTTCAATGACGAGATCGAACTCAGCGCAGGGAACAGGACAAGGATAGTTGTTCTCTGAACAGCCGCTGTTAAGGGTAATAGCTGCTGGCCTTTTCTCTTTTTCATTCCTTTTGGCATGTAAACAATTGCACAAACATCTATAAATACAATCAAGTCAACATTTTAACTGTGGACTAAGTGACCTATTCTTAACTTCTGGCTTAAAAGGAAGGTATGGTCGTGAACGAGCAGAGGGATCTTGAAACCGACGTTTCGATAAAAGAGATACAGAACGAGATGTCTGTCAAAGAACTGATGACAAGGGATATCTTTGTCGTGGATGCTGACGCTACCGTACTTGAAGTTGCCAGGGAGATGACTGACCGTAATGCAGACAGCGTGATCGTGGTCGATAACGGTGACACTGCCGGCATAATCACCGAGAAGGATATCGTCTCCAAGACTGTTGCAAAGAACAGGCTTCCCGGAGAGATGTCTGCAATGGAGATCATGTCATCCCCGATAATAGCCATCAGGCCCTCCACAGGAATAATCGAAGCAGCCGAACTCATGGTCAAGTCGGATATACGCAGGCTTGCAGTGATGGATGGCAATGCCATCCTGGGAATGATAACCTACAGGGATATCATGGCAATCTCCCCGGGACTGAACACCATCCTCCAGAACCTGATAGAATTGCACCTGGAGGGAGATTTCCTGAAGGAAACCGATGTGGAACGTGGCATATGCCAACGCTGCGGTGCCCTGTCAGATAACCTGACAGAGGTCAACGGACTTAATCTGTGCGAGGACTGCAGTGAAGAAGAAGGTTACTATGACTAGTTTTATGCTGGTCAGTCAAAACAAGGACACAGAAAGCTGGGTGAGAAGGATGTCTGTCTCGATATATGATGAAAAAAGGTATGTATCGATTTTTAAAGCAATCAAAAGTAGCTTTACGGACCTTACAGGAAAAGCAGGGTTATGTGTGCTTGCGGAAAGCACCTGCTTAGACAGGCATTATTATCCGATTGCGTGATGAGAGCGCATTTAACATCAGGGCCACCGGGACTGAGGAATGATCTGGTGTCTGGACTGTCGCTGATACAACAGTGAAATATAATAGAGCTGCCAGACAAGGAATTTCCTCTAGTTTGTTTTGATGAGGCTGCTTAAAAGTACAGAGAACAAAGTGTTCCGGTCCTTATCAGGGACCTTTCAACACCAAGGAAGCAAACAAGACGGATCGCATGATGAAAAGTATGCCAGCTACTGCGAAGATATTGGGATCAGGATCTTCTGCAGTCCTCATGACACCTGATTATTATGTTCAATGGTAAGAGCGGAGGTAATCCGATTGTAAAGAAAAACACAATCTTCAGAAAGGAAATATACCGGAAGGAACTGCAAGGTCCTTTGAAAGAACCGCTGGACCGGGTCCTTCTGCCGGTAGATGAACAGAATATGGGAAGCACCCCAATGAATAAACAGAATGCGGTGTTTTTTGCGCACAATATAGGAAGAGTAAGGAAAAACTAGAACATTTGAATGGAGGAAAACCATGAATGTTGGAGATATAATGAGTTCGCCGGTATTCACCATAGCACCGGAAGAAAACGTGGCACATGCAAGAAACCTGATGCTTAAGCACAAGATAAGCACTCTGGTGGTGGCCAAGGAAGAAAAAATGGTTGGCATAGTCACGAAGACAGACCTGAGCAGAAGACTTGCGCAGGCAGAACCAATGTGGCGCAGAAGACCGATAGATAAGATCCCGGTCAGTATGGTGATGAACGATGCCCCGATAGCGATCTATCCGGATGCCTCGATATCCCAGGCAAGCAACCTCATGCTGGAGAACGGTATCAACTCACTCGTGGTCGTAAGGGACAATATCATGGGAATAGTCACCGGAACAGACATAGTGAGATATGTGTCCCAGCAGAAGGATATCAAGCTGAGGGTCTCGGATCTCATGGTCGATGATATAATCTTCGTCCACAGGCACCACACAATAAACCACGTTGTCCAGGAAATGGAAAAGCATGAGGTCAACAGAGTGATCGTCACCGATGATTCCAATGAGGCAGTGGGGATCATTACAACAAGTAACGTGGCATTGAACATCATGGTGGACAACGAGGGAAATATGCAGTCAAAGAGCATAAAAATGGCACGCAGATCCACTCCTGCCGGCCAGAAGACCTACCGGTACATCAAGGATGTGCCGCTGGTTGCCGAGGACATTATGATGGAGCTGCCATCCGGTGTAGCTGTTGACGATATGGCGACTGATGCTGCAAAGCTTATGCTGGAAGAACATGTCATTAGCCTCCCTGTTATCAACAGGGAAGAAATCGTGAGCATGATCGGCAGGAAGGATATACTGCGGGCTGCACAGTAAGTACAGGCAGAAGTGAACAAGCTAAAAATGAGAAAATATACAGAACTTAATACAGAGGGAAGAATTATGGAAGTCAAGGACATTATGACGGAACCTGTAAACATTGACAAGTCAGCTACAATCTCTCACGCACTTGACATAATGGAAAAGAAAGGAGTAAGGCGCCTGCTTGTTACTCACGATGAGAAGATTGTGGGTGTGCTCACAATGAGGAATCTCACAAGGGAGCTCGGCACCCGCAAGAAGGGGAGCTTGCCTGCCTCTGCCCTGCACGTTGCTACAGCGGTTTCTGACAACTATGTGAAAGTGCTGCCGGACACCAAGGTGACGGATGTAGTCACCCTCATGGCCCGCAACGGCGGAGTGATAATAGTGGTCGAGAACGAAAAGGTCCTTGGATGGGTAACACCGACGGAGCTTCTTATGAACAACGACCTGAAGGGGTACGTGGCTGAAGTCATGCAGAAGAATCCCATCGTGGCAAGCCCTGCTGACCGTGTGATCCACGTAAGGCGCCTTATGCTCGACAATAACATAGGCAGGGTGCCCGTGGTTGAAGACGACAAGCTCGTAGGCATAATCACCGAGAAGGATATTGCCAAAGCAATGCGTTCATTCCGTGATATTGTGGACGGTAGCAAGCAGGATGCACGCATCAAGAACCTTATTGTGGAAGATATAATGAAAATGGGTGTCAAGACAGTCTATACCAATACACCGATAAAGGATGTTGCAAAGCTCATGCTCGATGAGAATATTGGCGGGGTGCCGGTGGTCAATCTGGAAGAGCAGATGGTAGGGCTTGTTACAAGGAGAAACATTGTCAGCGTGCTTGCACAATAAACAGTCCTGAACAGGCTTATGAACCGGAGTACCGAAGAGTACCGGGAGAAGGCGACAGAAGCTTTTGAGATGTCGCCTTCCAGATTTTCAGAGCTGCTTGAGAAGAAGGCCATAATGCAGGACTGGGGCGGTCACGATGACTTTTTCCGGTTCACCACCAATGTGGGAAGGATAGACGAAGGCAGCGTACTGGTCAGGAAAGAGGATGGTTTTGAGGTCATCCAGGGATTCCCTAAGATCAAAAGGGCCATCATGCTGGCTCCTGCACTTGAGAGTCACTTTGAAGGCATCAGCTCTGTTATCGTTGAAGAGAAGATGAACGGCTATAATGTCCGGGTGATCGAGCATAAAGATAAGCTGGTCGCCTTCACACGCAGCGGACACGTATGCCCCTACTCCAGCGACCGTGCCAACCGCCTTCTTGAGCGGGATTTTTTCAGGGACCATCCCGAATATGTGGTCTATGGTGAAATGGCAGGCCCTGATAACCCTTATGTGCCAAAGGACATCTATGGGGTGGATTCACTTGAATTCTTTGTCTTTGATGTCCGATACAAAGACGGGGGCACGATGCCAGTCCACGATAGAAGGAAGCTCGCGGAGGAATACGGTTTCACCCAGGTGGAACTGCTTGGGGAGTTCAAATTATCCGGGGCCGCTGACAGCATAAGGGAGATAATAGTGGAACTGGGTAAAACAGAGCATGAGGGCGTTGTCATCAAAGACCCGGACATGGTATTGCAACCATTGAAATACACATCCTCACAAAGCAATTGTGCCGACCTGCGCCACGGGTTCAGGTTCTATAACGAGTCCGGGAAGGATTATCTTTTTGCCCGGGTCGTGAGGGAGGGGTTCCAGTCTGTGGAATGGAACGAAAGCGAGGATGAGATCAGGGAAAGATGCCTCAGGCTTGGAGAAAGCATACTCAGACCCATGAGAGAATCGATCCTCCACGTCCAGGGAGGTGAGCGCCTGTGGGAGGATGTGCGCATAAGGGTCACGGATGAAAGCACGATAGATATGTTCAGGATGTATCTTGAGAGGCTCGGCCTCGATGTCATCTTCGGGACCCCTGAGCGCGTGGGGGATGAGTATGTGGTCAACATAAGGAAAATGAACAAGAGCACAACAGACAAGACCCTGGGGATAATCGAGGGCCAGCTATGGTCGTGAAAAAGAAATATAAGTAAAAACATTTATTCGTAAGACCATACGGAGAATGCTCATATGACTAAGATCGCCATCATTGGAAGTGAGAAGAGCGGAAAGACCACTCTTGCCGGGAAGCTGGGCAAAAAGGGCAGCGTTACTGACATCACGATGTACGACTATGCCAAGAACGACCGGGTGCTCACTACCATCGATGCGACCGGATACCCCGCTTCTGTCAAATCCCTCCTGACAGCACTTAATCTTTCAGACATAGCCTTGCTCTGCATACCCCCGCAGGGGCTTGACCCCCTTGCCGCCGAATGCATCATCGCACTTGACCTGCTGGGATACGGGCACGGGATCATCGTCCAGACAAAAGCCGACCTCTCCTACCCACTGGCCATTGAGGAAATGAGGGAGAAGCTCAGGAAGATCACCAAGGGAACCGCACTTGAGAACTGGCAGTACCACACTGTTTCCACAACAAGTTTTGAGGGCATGGAAGAGCTCAAAGAGCTCATCTTTTCCATGGGAGACAAGGTTGACGCCGAGCAGAGGAACCTGGACAGCCTGCCTGCAAGGGTCATTATCGACCAGTCCTTCAATGTGACCGGTATAGGCTGCGTCGTCCTCGGAGTACTGTCGCAGGGCACCATTCATGCCAAGGATAAGCTGGTGGCATATCCGGCCAAGAAGGAACTGGAGATCCGCTCCATCCAGATGCATGACGTGGATGTCAAGACCGCTCCTGCGGGTGCACGGGTCGGCCTTGCGCTCAAGGGAGTGCAGTCAAAGGACATTGACAGGGGATTTGTCCTGTCCGCACAGGAAGATATCGTTACCGACCTTACCCTGGAATGCACACTATCACAGCTGGCAAAGGAGGTTACCGTAGGGGAAATGCTGCATCTCTATGTCGGCCTGCAGTCTGCACCTGTGAAGGTGAAAAACATAAAAAAGGACGGACAGAATGCCGAAAAAGCGAAGCCCGGCAAGAAATATGTGCTGGAACTGACAGGAACCAAGGAAATAGCCTATAGCAAAAGTGACAGGTTCATACTGGCAAACCTCGACGGCAAGCAAAGATTTATTGCTTTCGGGTACGGCCAGTAAAAAATATGAGAGAGGATACTCATTAGTATGGCTGTGCTCTCATTCCTAATCATAGTTAACAGCAACCCATATAATGGACAATCCAAAAAAGAAAACGCCTAACACATGCAAAAAACCGAATATCTGATTTTCATAGATGTGTGTCTTTGAAAGAGTGTCCACTAACCAGTAAATGATAATTGAAGCAGACGCGATTATGGCAATTATAAGTGGTATCCTCATCAGCTTTCTTTTGGTTTGTGGGTACTGACAAGGTAAACAGCAAAGCTGAAAGAGAGAAAAATATTTGTATAAAGGTTTTTCCAATCTGTGAATCTAAAAAGTGTGAGTTATCATAGGCAGGAATGAATGAAATACTGTAGAACAATGCCATATACATGCTGTCCCTTAGAAAAGGGATCAAAAATATTGCTATAAAAAGTGGTATCCCAAAATACCACTGGAAGAACTTTTTCTTATGTCATTTATAAAAAATAAAAGTCCAACTGCGGGTATGAACAGGGAAAACACATATAGGAGCACAAGAGATACGTGCTGAAATGTCTCCAGAGAAATTATGGATCTCTGTATGAAAGGGGGAAAAAAGAATGTGGTTATTCCTCCTAGGATCCACACAGCTAAGAACGTAAATGATATCAAAAATAAAGAGAAGGCTGTTCTTTTAAGAGACATGTACTTCATTAGCAACAGCCCCTTCAGTTTCTGCTCTATTCTCATCCTTGTCATAGTTCAACGCCACCCACAAAAGTGACAGCCCCATTAAGAAAATCCCGAGTATGTATAGATAGTAAATGAACTGTTCTGCACAGACGAGATGAAAGCTGCATAGTTCTGTTTTAGTAAAACAGTAACGACTGAAAAAATGACAGACATGAAGAACGTGAATACCGATATCCGAAATGGAATTATCGATTTCCCACGCTTTTCTTCCGGGACAGAAAGAGTAAAAAGGATGGAAGAAAATGCAAAGAGCAACTGTATAACGTTTACCACAATACAGTTCTGCAAAAAGTTAGATGTATCGTATGTTTTTATGAAAAACTTTGAATATAAATAATCCATAACTCCTCTATCCTGTAGCAATGTTATCAAGATTATTGCAACTAATAGTGGTCCTGCGCAATCAAGGTGAATATCATAATAGTTATCGCCAACCTTTAGGAATTCGATTTCATTGCTCAACAGAATCTGGCTGAATTCATTTAGATTTTTCATAACATCTTCATCCTCATGAGGAACTTTGATTTCATTCCCTGGAGAGGACACTGCTTTCTGTATATAGGGATAGTTTTCCAGTTGATCTTGAGTCAATTCCACAAAGTTATCCGGTTCCTCTGGGAGTTGCTCTGCCCATACATAGAGGCCTGCTCCAGGACTGTATATCGCCAAAAAGAAGTAAGTCAATGCAATCACAACTAAAAATACAATCAAACTGCCAATGATGCTTAAACCTTAATTTTGTTTCATTTTCTCTCCCTCATAATTGATACCGTACACATACAGAACAAGAAAAACTATCTTTTAGTATTGTAGTGAACAGATGCTCGTAACAGAGAAAAACCTAAAAGAAGGCCCCCCAATATGTTCACGTAATATAGAAAGTCTATTGTAGTATTAAAAAACAAATATGCCAAATAGAATGTAACAACTGAAGCAGTTGTAATAACAGAGACTATATAGGAAATCTTCATTATTTCTTTTTTGCGTTCTGGAACTGATAATATGAACAACACTGATGCCAACGAAAAAAATGCACTGATCAATGCTTGTCCCTTCTTTGAACTCAAAATGCCTGAAACATCATAAATCAAAATGTAAGATGTCTCAAAGAACATGCTCATATACTTCTCATCTCGAAGAAGCGTCATTAAAAATATTGCGACTAAAAACGGAAATGCAAAATACCATCGTGGCGAACACTTCCTGTTATCCTTCATGAAAACTAAAAGTCCAAAAACCGGAATAATCAGGGAGAACATATACATTAAGAAGATATAGATAGGCTGTAAACTTTCAAAAGAAAGCAATGGAACTCCTTCAAAAGGAAGCACCACCAAATATAAAGCTCCAATGAGCCATAAAGCCAAGAACGTGAAAGAGATCAAAGATAGAGATAATTCTATTTTTTTCAGATTAATTTTTTTCATGCATCATCCTTCTTAGGTTATTATAAAAAAATGGTAGTTAATGTTTAGCTTTTTCACCTAAACACTAACACTATTCATAAATTTAAGTACTTATATATTCTGCTAGTCCTACATTATATTTTGCCGTCTCTCTTATAACTTTAGATGTAGCATACCTTACATCAATATCTGAACCGAATCCAGAAGGATTGGCCGTTATTTCATCCCATAGTGTATCGTAATAAGGGTTACTATAAGCAGCCAGATTCTTTGTTGCAGTAACCGGATTGGTCACGGTCTTTGACGCGGTGTTTGAAGAAACAATAGATCTATAGTTATAGCCATAGTCCCAGTTGCTGTATACATAGTTCTCATAAGCTATATGTGGTGCTTCATCTAAATATTGATCAATAACACCATCTGTATGCATAGGATTGCCAACATCTGATAGATAATGACTTGAGTATCCGAGATTCTTAAATGCATTAAAACTGTCACCAGCAGTATAATAGTTTAATGCAATTGCACCATAGAATGCACATTGATTAGGAGCCCCTCCTGCAGTTGGGAAGACCGGATGATAGAAGTGATTATAATACCTGGCGAAACCAGTATCCATACTATCTGGATCATCAGCATATGACTTTGCATAATTTGCCCAGTATCTATTGTCATAAACATTCATTACTGCATGAAATATAAAATCTCCATGAGGAGTTGCAGTCCATTTAGCAGTTACTTCATCCTTCCAATATCTATCACCGAGATATGAATTCAGTTGACCACCAATTTCTTCTAGTGTTGAATAGTCTTCAGTGGTAATACCATCAGGCATTCTGCTCCAAATGTCACTCATTGCTTCTTTCATGCTCTTCTTCTCAGTGTCAGACACAGAAAAACCATCAATATGACCGAGAATAGCTTTTTGTGTCTCAGAATCTGCCACTAACATTGGACGATATGGTGCTTCCTGAACAACCGCAGGTAAACTCCCGATATACTTAACCTTTGATTCTGTCTTCAAAATCGTCTTAGCATCAAAACCTAGGTCCTTGTAATATTGAATATCTTCAACAGTGAAATTGTATTCTTCAATCAGCTTTTTTTCAGTTCCGGTAAGCTTATATGTCTTACTAGAATCCACTGTACCCTTCTCTTGAGCACTCACAAGTGGCACAAACACCATACTCAATACTAGCATTGCCAGCAATAGCAAAACCGTTGTCATTCTGCTTTTGTTCATTTCTTTACCTCATTTATTTTCCCGAGGCAAGAAACGCAAAGCTTAAACTCAATAAAAGCTAACATTACCATGCCTCAGGGCAATTCCGAAATCCAGGACGATATCGCTAATACTGTCTGGATTTCGGCTACATTTTTTCATGTAGTAAGAGAAAATTATTGACAATGTATAAAACAATTATGGCCCTATTCTCAAACTGAAAAACAAAAAAGCAAAAATATTTAATATTGCAGTCTAATGTTCCTTCATGCATCAGTCCGGCAAATAACGTACAAAAACCGAAGAACGAAAAGGAACAGGCCAAATTACAGAGAAGAATATCTACAGCCTGAAAATACAAAAACAGAATCACGGTCGTGTTCTCCATGGATATTAAAGCCGGAGATATCGTCAATGTACGCCAAAGGCTGTGGCGTGTTGATTCGACCGCTGCTGCCAGAGAGCTGTTCAAGGCCACATCGATGGCGGAGGTGCACGGCAGCAGACCTTTTTCTATCCTTTCGAAGAACGTCCGGGAAGCAAGTATTCCCGTGCCGTCCGTTGACAAGATCGGCTATGCTTCTTCCAACAAGTTCCTGATGCAATCCTTCAGGTATTCCATACTGCACGGTTCTGCACCGCTTCTGAGCCTGCAGAGGAACTGTGTCCTGCCGACTAACTACCAGCTTGTACCGGTCGTCATGGCTCACATAGAAAACAATTGTTAAAAACTAAAAGCTGTTTTCCATTATCAATGTGAAGAATTTATCGTGAACTGTTTTCGACTATTTTTTAGGAAGAAGTTGTCTGGAACCTTCCAGCATGGAGGGAATTTCAACAGCTTTTGTGAGCCGGACGTTCTCAGGCAGATCCACCAGAGTAGGCTGCTGTATGGCTGCAGATGATGTCTCGATAGTGGTTCTTTGCACCGTATACCCCGAATCACTGCCTGAGAAAGATGCCGGTGCAGTCGCAGCCGGGCGTTCCGTGGATACGCTTGCAGGTCTGCTCTCAGTTTTACCGTCAGTACCTGATCCCCTTAGGCCGGATTTTGTATCCCTCTCTTTTGCCCTTGCTCCTTCCTCTTTGCCGCGGAGATAGTTCTCACGGGCAAAGTCACGGAGATCATATTCATCTGCAAAACCGTAGAGCTTGGAAAGCTGTTCCTGAACCCAGCCTATTTCCGAGTGCCTGTGGTAGCCTACCTCGAACCCGAGCTTATGGGAAACCTCAGCAAGATGAGCCCTATCTGCCTGGGATATTACCTTGCTCTCTTTTTCTTTTTTGAATAGTGCAACCATAGGATACCATCATTCCAGATAACCTTCGACCCTCAGGCCTCTTTCACTAAAGCTGACTGAACGCATGTTGCAGTCGTGTCTCGTGCCGCGCATCTTGATGACCTGAATTGCCCGTGTCATAGTCTTATCATACAGGAAATTGTGCATGAAAATCACACCGTGCGCAGCGAACTGCTCTGTGGAATATGCAGTTGGATCAGTCATTTCAGACAGCAGTACAGTGGTGCAGCCAAGCTTTTTCAGGTTGCGTATGAACCTGCTCATCTCCTTCTCCTGCAGGGAGAAGTCGTTGGTAGTGAACCTTATGGCAGACACGGAATCAATGACAAGGCGCTTGACATCGTACTCGGAGACATATGCGGCTATTTCCTTGAACACCATGGACGGCGACGGGGCCTCACTTTCAATGGAGGTCCGGCCTACGTTATAGTCAGTGGTCACGAACTCGCTCATCTCATCCATATAGCCGTATTCCATCCGCGGCCCAAGGTCTGCAAAAAGAAGCTTCTGCATCTTGATGAGAGAAGTGATGTTCATCGCATAATTGGACATATCGTTGATGATGTTCTGCGGGCACTCCAGAAGTGTAGTGTATAAGCCTACCTCGCCCCTGGAAGCACCGTGGGCAAGGAACTGTACGCCAAAAGTGGTCTTCCCGCTTCCAGGTGGGCCGCTCAGCACATAGACCCTTTCGGACAGGAGGCCCCCCTGTACCAGATCATCAAATCCTTCTATTCCTGTAGGTATTCTCATAGATACTACCTCTGCATATAAGTAGGATAATATACTTTTATGAGTATTATAAAACTGCAATATATTTTAATGCATCGATTGGATTTTATAAAAAGACAATTAAATAAATATCCATATAAGGCTTCCTTGAAACCCGTACATGTCTCCCACCAACAAGCAGACCTTCGCTATCGATCACAGGGACTTAATGTGGTCATCAAAGACTTTCGTCCTGTCAGTGCTGACAGCATTTCTTATCAGCATGCTCCTTTACACGTTCATGCTGATCGCATCGGAGCCTGCACCTGTTGATGAGGCTATCGTCTCCACGGCCTCTGCAGCAACTGCCAAGGTCGTTGTGGCCTCTGAGTACATCAGCCCCATGTGGGCCATATTCGTTTTCAACAGCATAGCCGCCCTGATGGCATCCGTGGGCACGGGAGCCTTGCTGTTCATCCATCCCTTACTGATATCGGATATCCGGATGCGGTCAGGTCACAGCAGGTATGCCTCTCTTTCCATTGACTTTGAAAGGATGCTTGTACCTGGTAACAGGCTGCTCCAGAAGCTTGCGCATCGCATGGATGCCGGTTTTCCATATACTGATGCGAATAGTCCAAAGGAGGGGGTCTGGAAATACTGCGGCTACAGCCGGGAAGATTACCGGATGCTTGCATACATGCTCCCCTTTACGATACCTCTTATGATAATGGTAGTGAACGGCATACTGGTGGGGATACTGCTGGCCTTTTTCATATTCAATGGCTCCCTCACAGGCTTTGAGATGTTCGGATCCAAAGGGATATTTATAGGAGTGTTCTACAATCTCAGCTACTTCGTCGTATCCATAGTTCCCCACGGTATCATTGAAATACCTGCGCTATTGCTTGCGGCAGCAATGGGCTACAGCTTCGCCCGCTTCCAGTCCTCAGAGATCGTCCGGAAAGGACTATTCCTTGGCAACAGCTATGGAGATTTGAAAACTGACGTGGCACTTGTCCTTGATACTGCAAAGGAATACATGCTTTCAGGGTACCTGTGGAAAATGTCAGCAATAATACTTCTTATGCTCCTCTTTGCAGCGTACATGGAGACCTATGTTACACTGCAGATAGTTGAAAGAGTGATGCTTGAACTTGGCGGGTTTCTGGGAACGATGTAAGTTTAACCTTTACAGTTTCAAAATTTAGATACTATGGAAGTATTTATACGCTTGTACAACACATAGATTAGTATCAAACGGGTGGTTGATATGATCGTAAAAACACTTCTTAAGCTTTTAGCGGTCAGCATGCTGATCGCAGGAACAATGATACCTGCTCTTGGAGTGGGGCCGCAGATCTATGGCGTTGACAGTGATGTCCAGTCTCAGACTCCCGGCCTGGACAAAGGACAGGCATATGTGCCCGGGGAGATACTGGTAAAGTTCAGTCCCGGGATGTCCGAGGCAAAGATCTCGGCCCTGAATTCAAAGCACGGCACTTCAGTGGCTTACACAAGTCCCTATGCAGGCTTCAGGAAACTGAACATTCCGAAGACAAAGCCAGTGGAAGAGATGGTGGAGATCTACAGCAAGAACCCCAACGTGGAGTATGCCGTGCCAAATTACATTATGCACGCAGCTATGGTTCCCAATGATCCTTATTACGCATACCAGTGGAACTTCCACTCAGGACATGGCATCAATCTTACACGTGCCTGGGATATCTCAACAGGCCAGAGAGTTATTGTGGCTGTCTTGGATACAGGAATAGCATACGAGAACTATGGTACTTACGCGCTTGCTCCGGACCTTGCAGGAACCTCTTTTAAAGCAGGATGGGATTTCGTTAATAACGACCCTCATGCAAACGATGACCACGGGCATGGTACACATGTGGCCGGTACGATAGCTCAGTCCACCGATAACGGGATTGGCGTGGCCGGGATTGCCTATGAATGTACTTTGATGCCTGTAAAGGTTCTCAACAAGAGGGGAAGCGGAACCCTGCAATACCTTATTGATGGGATTACCTATGCTGCCGACAATGATGCAGATGTGATCAGTATGAGCCTCAGTTTTGCTCCCGGGGTGAATCCTGACGGACTGGAAGATGCGATCAATTATGCATACGGAAAGGGAGTTACAATTGTAGCTGCCGCCGGAAATGATGGTCTGGGAACCGTCTGTTATCCTGCAGCCTATGAGAACTGTATAGCCGTTGGCGCGACCAGGTACGACGGGACCCGTGCATACTACTCCAATTATGGCAGTGCCCTTGATATAATGGCACCTGGCGGCGACACCACTATTGACCAGAATGGCGACGGGTATGTGGATGGCATCCTGCAGCAAACCTTCAGTGTCAGACCCACAAACTTCGGATATTACTTCTACCAAGGTACATCCATGGCAACGCCACATGTGGCAGGTGTCGCAGCCCTTCTCATAGCAAACGGGGTCACTGGGCCGGATAATGTGAGAGCTGCAATCCAGGATAGTGCAAGGGACATCTACGCAGAAGGATGGGATGCAGGTTCTGGATATGGGATTGTGGACGCATATGCTGCCCTGAAATATTTTGAACAGGCAGGAAACCAGGCACCTGTAGCAGTGATTGACATGCCTTCAAGTGCATATGTGGGTGACATCGTTACTTTTGATGCTTCAGGTTCCACGGATCCTGACGGAGACATCTTGACATATTCATGGGACTTTAACGGCGATAACATTGAAGATGCAAATACTGAAATAGTCACGTACTCTTACGACACAGCCAAAACATATTCAGTAACCCTGACAGTCACTGACACCTCAGGGGAAACAGGCACTTCCACAGGAACAATCAACATCATTGAACGCCCAACACTCCAGCCGATTGAAGTTGATGTGACTGTGATAACTGAAACCAAAACTGCAGGAAAGAATGTATTCGTGAGAGGGGAAGCGACAGCCAATGTGAGTTCCGGCAGCTCGCCCGTTTCAGGTGCACTGGTCAGCGGACGCTGGAGCGTTGCGACAAGTGACAAAGATACTGCAACGACAGGCATTGACGGAACGGCTACTGTGGTTTCAGATTCGGTGAAGTACAAGAGTGGGACCACCCTGACATTTACCTTCACCATTGATTCTGTGATCGTAAATGGAATCACCTACACGGATATGGATGGAAACTGGACAGGCACAGGTTCCTATAAACAGTAAAAAGTTCAAATGGTATAGTTTCCTTCGGGAGACTAACCTTTCTTTTACATACCTTTCCTGAACTCAGCCATGCCTGCTGCCACATTCCTCAGCAGTTGTGACGCCATCTCCTGGGACGGCCATGAGCCGAGGCCGCAGTCGGGACCTGCGTACCTGATACATTCCCCAAAGATTGAATATGCTTTCTGGAGCCTCTTTGCGATTATCTCCGGGGTCTCCATCTGTGCAAGGATATCCTGCATATGGGTCTGGTCCTTCCAGACGTTGGTGTTGTATTTTTCATTGAGCACAGCCACGAGGTTGAAAATATCCGTGCGGGCTATTCCGACACGCAGGAAGGTGTCACTGTCCTCAAGCTCCTTGCGGTCTATCAGTTCAAGGTACGATGGAGTGGCTGCCGATTCCACACCTACGACCCCTATATTGCGGGCCTGGCATGCCAGGGTATAATGCAGGGGCGAGTGCAGGTGTATCTCCACATCACACCCGGCCTTCTTTGCTGACCTGCAGGCAGCATCCATTGCGTGTATAAGCTCGTTGTTATCGAACATCACCTGGGGGTTGATGCCGATGCTGGGCTCATCTATGGAAACTGTCCTTATATTGAAATTACGTGCATTGGAGAGGGAATTACTGACAAAGCGGTCCACGCTCTCTGCAAGCAGGTTAAGGATATCCGTATATTCGGTGCCTCCGAACTCCTTGAGATACAGTTCCAGGGGGCCTGTGACACAGACACGCACATCCGGCTTCTTTCCATGTTCCCCCCTGTACTCTCCGGCAAGCTCCTCGATGACCTCGAGTTCCATTATCCGGGCAGCATCCTGCTTCACCTTGAAAGGCTCCTCCGATCTTGCCGGATCACTTATAATGGACAGGAACTGCTCGTTCATGTCCTGGTACTGGGGATAGGTGGGCACATCCACACCTGCTTCCATCTTCTGCCTGAAAGCATCGCTTATTACTGTGAACAGTTCCCTGTCATTCTTTCCCCTGGAGAAGCCCTCCTTCATCCATTCCCTGGACCTGCCCGGAGGAAGGGGGAAGCTGCCGATATCATCAAAAAGTATCCCTGTCATGAGAGTGCTATAGGATGCGCTTCAACTTATAAATTTTGGATTCTGGTCTTTTCAGCTATCCTTGCTACAAAATAGTTGATGCATTGCTGGGAGTAGTCCAGGGATCTCGGGGACATTCCTGAGATGATCTCATTTGCTGTCCTTGAAACTTCTGCAGGCCTGCTCTCCAGGCGGCATATATCCTTATGCCTGGAAACAGTCTGCAGCATAATGTCCTGTAGTTCCAGCACATCAAGTTTCTCTTTACCGGACAGTCTGTCAAACCCTTCCTGCAGGTTCCGGATGTCCTTACTGTGCTCATCTGCCATTTCGTCAAATAAAGGATTCTTTATTTCCATTATACCACCGGGAAGTACTATGTGAATAAGAATAGAAGTAGTTATTGAAAAGAATTTATATTAATTTTATATTGGATCTCTTAAAAAATAACGCCTTAAAGGATGACATAAAAAGAGGGCTTTGGGTCCGGACCCAAAGCAGAGAATTATTTTATCTATTCTTCCGATCAGGCTTGCTGGGGTGCCGGAAGTGCCAGCATGATGCCTATATTATCAAGAGCCTGAGAAACCTGCTTAAAGGCCGTGAAGAATTCCTTTGAAGCCTCTTCCACATCTTTGGTCCTTGGCTCGGAAGAGAACCAGATCTCTTTCTCAGTATGTCCGCGGCTCAGGGAAACACATGCAAGCATGTCGCCTTTTGTCAGCCAGTACACGGAATTGACACCGGTCGGTGTAACCCAGGAAGGGTGGATGGACTTGAGCTCATTTATGAACCTGTCCCAGTTGACGGTTGCAGACGCTTCCAGGTTCAGCTTGAGGCTGGCACGGTCACCGGTTATTTCCTTGTCAAGGCTTCCAAGGAGCTTCTTGTACTGGGTGTCAGAGTCCTGCACGATTATATCTTCTTTCACCAGCTTTTCTGCCTCGTCCGCAAAGAACGGTGCCAGGTTCACAAGGCTGGAAGGCTTTGTTGCCAGTGATACACCGAAGAAGGCCACACCGCTGAGAAACATACCAAGGATAACACCGTGGTTTGAGAGCAGGGGGCTGATAGGTGCGAGGAAGCCGATGGCTTGCAGGGGAGTGCTTGAGTAGTCTATTATAGTGAACGATATCTGTGCCACAGCTCCTACTACAAGTCCTGCCAGAGCGCCTTCCTTTGTTGCACGCTTCCAGTAGAGGCCACCCATGAGCGGGAAGAAGTAGGATGCGCTGGCAATGAAAGTTGCAATGTGGATAGCTTCTATGATCCCTGTGATATAGAAAGAGAGGAAAGTTGCAGCCAGCACTATAATCAGCACACTTACCCTGTTGACAGCCATCATTTCTTTCATTGTTGCATCAGGTTTTATGTACCTCTGGTAGATGTCGCGTGAAAGGCATGAACCGCCTGACGTTGCAAAGGTATCTGCGGAGGACATTGCAGCTGCTGCAAGCCCGACACCGGCCAGGCCAAGTGCAAGAGGTGACAGGTTCTCGACTACGAAGAACAGCAGCGCCGGCTCAGCCTGTGCCATGGCACCCATACCGATCTCTGCAAAGGAGGCAGGGATACCAGGATAAAGATAGCTGAGTCCGATGGCTATAAGTGTACATGCCACGCCAAATACCAGGAAAATGAGGAAGGAACCCAGGATCATACCATTGCGTGCAGACTTCTCGTCCCTGGAGGCCCATATCCTCTGCCACGGGTCCTGCTCGGTCACCCAGCCTGGTATAATGGCAAAGATGAAAATCATGACAGCAGGTATGCCGATTATGAATGGGTTCCACCAGTCAGTAGAAACGTTCCCAAGGAGCTCGGATGCACTAATCGCCGGTATCTCCGCTGTGCCTGCCGTGGCTGCACTGACAACAACGAAGGCCATGGCAAGAGCAAACACAGACAGCAGGACGAACTGGACCATATCTGTCCAGACCACAGCTGAAAAGCCTCCCAGGGTCACATACAGGGAGATAGCAATAGCCACTATTGCTGCAGCATAGATGGGAGGCAGGCCAAAGAATATCTCCAGGACAAGTGAGAGGCCCCTGATATCTGCAACTGCGAATAGGATCATAACAATAGCAATGATGAATGCGACAGGGCCGCGCAGTGTACTGCTGTACCGCTGTTCAAGCAGTTCCGGCTGGGTGATAGCAGGCAGGTGCTTGATCTTACCCACAAGAAGGGCAATAAGCAACAATGCCAGGATGTTCGGAGCCACAAAGCTCCAGATGGAACTCATACCCAGCACAATGTAAAGACCGATAACAGCAAGTATCCCACCGGCAGTCATCCATGAGGAGGCCGCTGAAAAACCAATAGCCATAGATCCTATCCTGCGTCCGGCAAGCCAGAAGTCAGTGACAGACTTTTGTTTTTTCGAGAAGTACAGTCCGATGGATATCAACCCGATCAGGTAGACGGCCATCAATACAAGGAATATCTGATAATTCTGCATAACTACAACCTCTTTTATCACATGAGGCTTCTGTAGAACTACACATAGAAGCCGTATTTATAATTGATATATGTAATCAAAGTTCCTATATAAGAGTTTTTAAAAAAAGAACTTTAGGATTAGTAAAGTACACTTTACTAGCTTTCAAATAAACGCGCCTGACGAGATTAAATCAAAATCCGTCAGTAAAAAGGAAATTAAATTAAGTTTATAACTCCTGTTTGAAAATCACATCTGAAAAAAACAGGCACCTGCCGGGCCAATAATAATATGGGCCACAATAATATTATAGTACGCGGAAACTATCCTAATCATGACCCTTGAGCCGGTCCACATAAAAGAGATACACGATCTTGTGTCACGTATTGATTCCTGCCTCCGGAAAGAGGATCCCGAGAGCGATGACACCGATCAGGTATCAGACATCCTTGACCTGCTTAAGGAACTCAGCTACGACGGGAAGATCGTTCTTAAGGCCATCGGGAAAGTGAAACGAGGAAAGGCCAGCATTGAGAGAATGATAAGTTCACAGGACCCATTCAGGATAAGCTATGCCTGCGACAGCGGCAGCACCACGGCAAGGACATTCGATAACGGCCTTTACGTTGATTTCTGCCACTGCGCCATGACATCGACTCCCACGAACCTGGAGACCCATAACATGCGCACCATAGTGGCAGCCACCTACACTGCCAGTACAAGGGTAGCCATCAACGTGATACCGGAGTGGGAATATTTCGATTCGGGAGCCGGGCGCAAGAAGATAATACGTATCCCGCCGGGCACCCTGAACAAGAAGGTCAACGACATGCTGCATGACATTGCCCTGTACCTCTGCGAATCCGAGCACATACTCTGGATGTGCGAGCGGATGGAGGATGGCGGTTTCTTCATCATGGACGGCCCCATATATCCAAAGCGTCTGATGTACTGGATGGTGGTGCCCTCGGAGGATATACAGGTCCGTACCGACCATCATTGTGCAAGGATCATGCAGAACTATATCGATATCATGGACTACCATATGGAAAAACGCAGGCCTCTTATCGGTTTTGTCAAGAACCCCGAGGACATGCAAGTCATGCAGACCCTTAAAAAACAGGAAACACAGCTTGATCTTCCATGGCTGCTGGATGCACAGTTCTTCAAGAATGCGCTTTCCCCCGAGAGAGCGGGCATAAGAGGCACCGAGGCAAGGAAGCACATAACCTACACCAACTGGTTCCTGCAGCCAAACCAGTTCTACGAGAAGATGCTCAGCGCCACGTCCCCCCTTGTGAAAGAGAGGCTCTCCCACAGGTTCCCTGCAGAAGATTATGCACTTGCTTTCTTCATGGTGTTCGTGCCTTCACTGGGTACGATATTCAAGATAGAGTCCCCATACGGCCTTGTCAGGGACGAGGATATGAGGAACCTTATCACAAGGAAAGTGCTCTATGATGTGGCACTGAACGGCATACCAAGGACCCTGGCAAAGGCCGATTCACTGGCAAAGATACAGCTGTCCGAAAGGCGCCAGATAATTGACAGGTTCAGGAATTCCAGGATAGATACCACCTATAACGAAATACGATGGGGTGAAAAGGATGAGAGATGAGGACATACTGTCCTTTGTTTCCAGGGTCAGCAGCGGCACCGGGACTACAAAGGTGGTTATAAGAACCAATGAGACGGACGTCGGTGAAAAGGATACTCTCCCTGAGGAAAAGAAGCATCCTTTTGAGGATTACGAACCTGGTGAGAGGACCACGAAGAAAACAGATAACGGACTGGATGCTGCTCTTGGGATAATCACCACGGGCCTTGAGCCCCTGGAGATCAACGACACGGGAGCAAGGATAACCGGATACATCACCACCTCCTGCCGCAGGAATGTACGCCTTGGGACCTACGTCCTGGTGCCCTACGGGGATGAGGACCTTTTTGCAAGGATATGGAAACTGCAGTATGTCCAGGAGTATGCTGTGGACGATGCCACAGAGATCCATTCCCGCAGGATGCTACAGTTCAATGACACCGATGAGGTGGACTACAAGTTCCTGGCATACCTCGATCCCATATGCATACTCTACGAACAGAGAACGAAGAACGGCAGTTCCCTTGCAAGGAGGATGGGGGACAGGATACCGCGCCCCAACACACCCATACTGCCGGTAACCGATAAGGCCAAGCTGCAGACCGGGCTCAATATCCCCGGCGAGGGGATATTCCTGGGGCACCTGAGCGTTGGCGGGGAACTTGTAAAGACCAATGCAGTGCCTTCTACGGTCCCTTATAATCTCAGGAACGACTATTCCATGGGCGACCCGCTGATATTCAGGCACATGCTGGTCTGCGGCAGTACAGGTACCGGAAAGACCTTCCTTACCAAGAACATCCTGAGACAGTTCATGAGCGAGAACAACAGATACAAGCTCAGGGGCTCCGAGGAGAGGAAGAACCCCTGCCTGGTTATCATGGACCCGCAGGATGAATATTCCCAGCTCTTTGAGGATAATTCCGAGATTACCCCGGAGGATGACTTCACATTCAGGGCCGAGAAGGTTAATTTCGGCGCCTGCAGGCACACCAGGACCTTTGTGGCAAAAGTGGACGGGGAAGCCTATAAAGGCAGGTCAAGGGCCGAGCAGGTAGAGTTTACCATACCATTCGAGATGGTGCGCAACAATTCATGGCTCATCGCTCCCGTGGGCATGACCGAGCTCCAGTACCTAGGTGTGGATTTGCTGCTTGACGACTACTTCAAGAGGAGCGGCCAGCATACCTACAGCGGCTTCATGGATTTCATAGACGACGATGCCTCGAGGGATCGCTATGTGGAGAGTGGCAAGATACACGAATCCTCCTATGACGGTATCGTCCGCAGGGTAAAGAACCGCGCCCTTGCAAGAGTATTCGACCAGCAGGCAAGGCCTATCACCGAGCTCCTTGGTCAGATATTCAAGCCCGGCCAGGTAAGCGTGTTCCCCACCGAGTACATCACAAGCACCCGCATACGAGACCTGATAACCCTCACGCTGATGAGCACCATAGTGGATAACAAGCTCAGCACTTCGGGAGATACTGCCGTCAAGGACACGCCCATCATCCTCGGACTGGACGAAGCACACCGCTACCTTGCACAGGCAGGAGGCGAGCACTCCCGCCGCCTCATTTCCAAGTTTGCCGATGCCGCGCGCCAGGGCAGGAAAGAGGGGCTTGGACTCTTCCTTATAACCCAAGACCCGCAGGATATTGATGATACCGTCTTCAAGCAGATCAACACGCGCATCATCCTGAACCTGAGCAACGATGCTGCTATCAGCGCACTGAAGGTCAAGAAAGAGTTCGAGAAGCGTATCCCCTACCTCAAAAAAGGGCAGATGATAGTGCAGAGCCCCGATAACAGCGATATGGTGGAGATCATAGGGCTGTCGAAGTGTGTGGTGAAGCATGTTTAAGATCCATGCTTCATGTCCCCCTACCGAAACGTATATATGAGGAAAGTACGTATGGGAGGTTCGCTCACATAGATACACAGCGCGGGCCGGTAGCTTAGCCAGGAAGAGCGATGGACTCTTAATCCATCGGCCAAGGGTTCAAATCCCTTCCGGCTCGCATTAAACTTCTCTTTTTCTGATTTCCATTATATTCCGTCATAAGTGTTCCTCACTTTTCTTCCATGTAATCTACTTTGGGTTCTGAGAGCGATTCTAAAACATTAAATCCGATAAGTCCAATGTAGGTTCATTTTCTTGAAAAAGGTGAGAACATGCCAAAAGTAAGTCTTGATATCCCTCAGGAACTCCTTGATGACCTTAACCGCCATGTGGGTAATGACAAGAAATTCGTGTCACAGGCAGATGCCATAAGGACAGCCATCCGCAAGATGCTGGACATGATGGACGAGATTGACCGGAGGCACGGCCGGCTGGAAGAAGAAAATAAATGATCTATTTTTACCCTGCTCACAGGCTCCTCAGGAACTCAACGCATTTTGCGCCTTCCTCAAGGCTGCCCATTTCAGTGACCATCATGCCTTTGTAACCGGATAGTTTTCCCATGACCTTTTTCCAGTCGATGCTGCCCTCTCCCAGGGGAAGGTGCTCGTCATGGCCGCCGTGGTTGTCATGGATGTGAATATGGACGGCCCTGTCAAGGCACCTGCCAAGGAACTCGTCCACAAGCCCCATGGTGTTGGCATGCCCCAGGTCCAGGGTCATGCCCGCGTTCCGCCTGTCCACATGTCCCAGCATGTCCAGCATCTCATCCGGCTGCCTGCCGAATATCTGGGGAACATGGGGCATGTTCTCAACGGCGATGACCATGTCCTCATCAGCTGCAAAATCGCACAGTTCCCGTATGCACCGTATGCTTGTCTGCAGGCACTTATCAGGAAGCCGTGCGCCATAAGGTGAAAGGTATCCCGGGTGCAGCACTGCTATCTCCGCAAGGCCGGATGCCAGTTCCAGATGGCTTTTCATCTGGCGCATAATTTCTGCCAGTATGCCGGGGTTGAGGCTTGCAAGGTTCATATCGGAAAAAGGAAGGTGGATACTGAGCTGCAGTCCGGTGGTCTCCAGGATATCCCGGACATATCCCAGGTTCTCAGGTGTCAGGCACTGGGAACCCTCCTGGACCATCTCCCATCCTGAGTATCCAATGTCCTCAAGTTCATACACCCATTCGAAGGAGGGGCCGACGACCGCACGGGTGGAGAAGCTAAGGTTCCTTATCCTCATGATAACATTCCCTCATACGCTTGTGATATCAAGCTCGAAGTTCGGTATGCCGTTCTCCGTGGGAGGTGTCAGCCAGTCAAAGAACCTGAGAAGCTCCTCAGATGAATCGGCCCTGATGCTTATTTCTATGGAACCCAGAGGTTCCTCCTGTGCAGGAAAGTTCAGGCGGCCCACGGTGGCTACCTGTTTGCTGATGATAAAGGATGTCGATTTCTCATTCTTTGACATGCCTTTGTATAACTGGGTGCGGGCAGTGTCAATTATCTGCTCCTGCCTTATCATGTAGTGAATGTTCACAAGAGAATGTATGTCCCCCTTAAAAGAAAAAATGCCACTGAATTCGGAGACCTCCTCATAGGCAGGCTCATTTTCCGGGAACATCCTTTTCATTGCTGCACGTACGATCTCCCTGTCTTCGGTGGGATTGAGCCTTGCTGAGACTGCGACCTCTATCATTGTGCTCCTTCCACCAGTGCTGCTATCTTATCCCTGAACTCATCCAGGGTGCCGTTATTGGTGATCACCAGGTCTGCTATTTTCATGGCCTCTCCCATGCCCCAGCCCAGCTCACGCCCGTCCCTTGCCTGCAGGGCACTGATATCCTGCATGTCATCGCTTCTGCCGCGTGCTTTGACCCGTGTGAAGCGCGTATCAAGGTCAGAATCGATGGAAACCAGTGTAAAATCATCTCCGAAGGCCTTCTTGAAGCACTCGACCTCAGGAACACTCCTGACACCGTCTATGGCAATGAGATCCTTGTTCGCAGCCCTTATCTTCGGGACACAGCGCCTGGCTACAGCATCCCTGCCTTCCGTCTCACGCAGCTCGGTGCCGATGCCGCCTGTGTTCACATCAGTGGGCTCCAGTCCCCTGCGCATTACTTCTTCCCGGATCACATCACCCATGTTTATCACGGTGATGCCCTTGCTACGCAATACGGAAGATGCCTCTGACTTTCCTGAAGCCGGCATGCCTACAAAAGCTAAGATCTTTGTCATTTAATTAACCTGTCATAATTTGTGGATCAGGATGTAAGAAGAATTATCCGATATCCTTTATGTATTGTATAGGTCTTTTCCCATACATCCTACTTATATATTAGTATCCCCTGATACAGGGAACGCCGGATACTTACTATCATGGTGCTGGTAAAAGGAAATCGCTCAGGTAAATCTCAGATAAATGCGGATGAACAGGGTTTCATGAAAATAGATAAGGTGCATTTCCCAGGAAACATTTTCCTTGCTCCCATGGCAAATGTGACAAACATGCCTTTTCGCCTCATGTGCAGGAAATATGGCGCATCAATGACGTATTCGGAAATGATAAGCTCCGATGCCTTAGTCTATGAGAGTGCAAAGGCCTTTGACCGGGGTCTGAGCTGCGAGGAGGAGAGGCCTTTCGGGATACAGATATTCGGGAATTCCCCTTCTATCGTGTCCAGGGCAGCCCTGGCTATAGAAGAGACATATCACCCGGACCTGATAGATCTCAATTTCGGGTGCCCGGCACATCTGCTTGTAAAGGACGGGTTCGGCTCAGCCCTGCTACGGTCGCCTGAGCTCATTTACGAGATAGTCAGGGAGCTCTGCGAAACTATCACTACACCTGTGACAGCAAAGATACGCGTACTGGAAGATATGGAAAGGACGCTGCATGTTGCAAGGCTCATAGAGAAAGCCGGGGCCTGCGCCATAACTGTCCATGGAAGGACCCGGCAGCAGCAATATACCGGGAAGGCGAACCACGAGTACGTAAAGAGGATAAAGGAAGAGCTATCCATACCTGTGATAGCGAACGGTGATATCGTTGATGAGGCTTCAGCTTCAAGTGTTCTTGAACACACGGGCTGTGACGGGATAATGATAGGAAGGGCTGCAATGGGCAATCCTTTCCTCTTCAGGAGGATCTCTCATTACCTGGAGACCGGGAAACTGCTGGAATATGACGAATGCCGCCAGAGGATCGCAGATCTTGAAACCTATATGAGATCACTTCAACACTACGGTATAACGCACACGGTCAATCTCAGGGCGCATGCCCAGTGGTTCACAAAGGGCATACGCGGGGGCAAACACATCAGGACAAGGATAGCAGAGGCAAAAGACATTGATGGAATAATTGATAGCGTAAAGGAAATGTGTGTCGATGCATCCTGAAATGTCTCCTGGTTTAATTTAGTCGGATTTCAATAAAAAAAGCTTTAATTAAATTCACGGTGTAAATCACCGAAAGACTAAATAGTGATAAATCGATTCTACACAATTAAACATGGCATTTAACGGCAGATGTCGAAAAAAGGTGTGCAGTAAGCCACATAAATAAGAATCTGCTATTGTGCAGCACTCTGGGAAAGGCATGCCTTTGAAAAAGCGCTCTTTCCTGACCATTGATCTGATTATACTACTATGGAGAATTCTACAATGAAAGAAATAAGAATACACGGCCGGGGAGGGCAGGGGTCGGTCACTGCTGCTGAACTTCTAGCGGTTGCTGCTTTTGCGGACGGCAAGTTCAGCCAGGCTTTCCCAGCTTTCGGAGTGGAAAGAAGAGGAGCACCTGTCCAGGCCTTCACGAGGATAAGCGATGCTCCTATAAGACTGAGGAGCCAGATATACAAGCCCGATTATGTGATCGTGCAGGACCCGACACTGCTTGAGTCTGTCGATGTGGCCAGTGGCCTGAAGGATGACGGGACCCTCATAATTAACAGTGATTTCGACCCGGAAACATTCAAGCTCGATACAAAGGCAAAGATAATGACCGTCAATGCTACAAAGATAGCACTGGACATAATAGGAATGCCAATAGTCAACACCGTGCTGCTTGGAGCCTTTGCCGGAGCTACCGGTGAGATCAGGCCGGAATCCATAATGGGAGCAGTCAGGGAAAGATTCCCGGGAAAGGTCGGAGAAAGGAACGCACAGGCAATTATGAAAGCATATGAGATGATGGAGGGACAGAAGTGAAGATAGTACCCGGAGCCGTTTGCGAGGCAGGCACCAGCAGGGTCAACAAGACCGGCGGATGGAGGACCTTCAAGCCTGTCTACGATTACGACAAATGCATCAAGTGCAAGCTGTGTGAACTGTTATGCCCTGACAGCTCAGTGTTGCCAAAAGAGGATGGCTACTTTGAATTCGATTATGATTACTGCAAAGGATGCGGCATATGTGCCAACGAATGTCCGAAGCAGGCAATTACAATGGTCCTGGAGGAGAAATAATGGCACGCGAAACCAAGATGGACAAACAGAAAATGGTCGTCGTGGAAGGATCATATGCTGTTGCAAACGCAGTAAGGGTATGCAAGCCAAATGTCATATCCGCTTATCCGATCACCCCGCAGACGCACATTGTCGAGGAACTCTCCAAGTTCATGGCAGACGGCGAGATACCAAACTGCGAATACATTAACGTGGAGTCAGAGTTCTCAGCACTCTCAGCTCTTGTAGGATCATCAGCTGTGGGTGCAAGATCCTACTCAGCCACAACATCCCAGGGACTTGAGCTCATGCACGAGGTCCTGTTTAACGTGGCAGGTATGAGGCTACCTATAGTCATGACCGTTGCAAACAGGGCAGTCAGTGCACCTATCAACATATGGAACGATCATCAGGATTCAATATCCCAGAGGGATACCGGATGGATCCAGCTCTATGCCGAGAACATACAGGAAGTTTCCGATATGACGGCGCAGGCTTTCAAGATCTCCGAGGACAGGGATGTCATGATGCCATGCATGACCTGCATGGATGGCTTCATCCTCTCACATGTCTACGAGCCTCTGGTGCTTCTTGAACAGGAAATAACTGACGAGTTCCTGCCACCGTTCAGGCCGGAACGTATCCTTGACTCTAAGAATCCCCTGACCTTCGGTGCGTTCGCAGACCCTAACATCTACACGGAGTTCAGGTACCAGCAGGAGCGCGCCATGCAGAACGCCCTGAAGAAGATCGAGGATACTGCCAACGAGTTCTATGATATGTATGGCAGGCACTTCGGAGGGCTTATCGACGAGTACCGCACTGAGGATGCAGACATTATCATAATGGCAATGGGCTCCATCATCGGGACCATCAAGGATGTCATCGACCGCCTCAGGGAGAGGAATGTAAAGGTAGGATTGCTCAAGGTCAGGGCATTCAGGCCTTTCCCTGCAGAAGCTATTATGAATGTCATCAGGGATGTAAAGGTCGTTGTCGTGCTTGACAAGAACATCTCGCTCGGTATGAATGCCGGAGCCCTGTTCATTGAGACAAAGTCCGTACTATACAACACTGATATCGATGTTCCTGTTATCGGTTACATGATGGGGCAGGGTGGCCGTGACGTGCCTATGAGCACTATCGAGAAGATAATTTCCGATGCAGAGGAAGTAATGAGATCAGGTATCAAGATCGAGAGCCAGTTTACTGACCTGAAGGAGGAACTTGTATGAAATCAATATCACTGTTAGCTCCGGGACATAGGGGATGTGCAGGCTGCTGTGATGCAATGGCCGCAAAGTTCACCCTGATGGGTGCCGGGGAGGACTGCATTGTAGTAAGCCCCACGGGATGTCTTGAAGTCATGACCACCCCTTACCCTGAGACATCATGGGATGTACCCTGGATACACTCACTCTTCGAGAACGCAGGGGCTGTCGCCTCGGGCATAGAGGCTGCACTCAAGGCCCTTGGGAAACAGGGCACAAAGGTAATTGCGATGGGTGGTGACGGTGCTACCATGGATATCGGACTGCAGGCCCTGTCCGGTGCCTTTGAGAGAGGGCACAACTTTACCTATGTGTGTATTGACAATGAAGCCTACATGAACACCGGTGTGCAGAGAAGTGCAGGTACCCCCTACGGAGCTTCCACGACCACAAGTCCTGCAGGTAAGGTCTCATTCGGTAATCCAAGGCTGAAGAAGAACATGCCTGCGATCATGGTCGCACACGGCTCACCCTATGTAGCCACAACCTCCCTTGCATACCCGAAGGACATGATCGCCAAGGTCAAGAAAGCCACCGAGATCGAAGGCCCGACCTACATCCACTGTCATGCGCCGTGCACAACCGGCTGGGGATTCGATACCTCCAAGACTGTCGAGGTTGCCAGGATGGCCGTTCAGACAGGGCTCTGGCCGCTGTATGAAGTCGAAGACGGCAAGGTTACCAAGGTCCGCAAGATAGGTGCCAATAAGAAGCCGGTCGAAGAATACCTTAAAATGCAGCGCCGCTTCAAGCATCTCTTCACCATGGAAGGCGGTGCTGACGAGATTGCAAAGATCCAGGCTATGGCTGACAAGAACATTGAAGAGTTTGGCCTCTGAGCGGCCATCTCTTCAACTATACTTTTTTATACCTATACTGCTTCTTTACCTGTCATCAGGATATATGTTACTTTTACATCTATTGCTGCAGCTTGTCCTGCCTTCGCGTCAGTAAATAAGAGTATTTCTATAGATGCATTATTATTTTATTTTCGAGTGGAAGCAAACGGGTTCTGAAAAAGTGATAAGAACTATTGCTCCATATATGCATGCATGGTCTCTCAAACCCCGGCGCCTGTGCCTGACAACACAGAAAACTTCGAGCGTATCTTCGATATCCTGAAAGAGGAGTACCCTGGCGCTGCACCTGCCCTGCATTTCAGCAATCCACTGGAGCTGCTCGTGGCTACCATCCTCTCTGCCCAATCCACAGACCGCCAGGTGAACCAGGTAACACAGGCCCTTTTCAAGAAGTATCGCACGATCGAGGACTATGCCTTTGCAGACCCTGACAAGTTCGGAAAGGAGATATATTCCTCCGGTTTCTATCACCAGAAAGCAAGACACATCATCGCAAGCGCCCGCATGATGATCTCCGATTTCTGCGGCCAGGTTCCGGATACCATGGAAGGCCTGCTGCAGCTTCCCGGTGTCGGCCGCAAGACCGCTAACATTGTACTCTCCAGGGCCTTTGGTAAGATCGAGGGCATTGCAGTGGACACGCATGTCAGGCGACTGTCCCGCCATCTGGGTTTCACTCAGCACGAGGACCCTGAGAAGATAGAGAAAGACCTGATGGCCATTGCAAAAAGAGAGGACCTGGAAACCCTCTCCATGACACTGATCCTGCACGGGCGCAATATCTGTGTGGCACGCAAGCCAAAGTGCGAGCTTTGCGTGGTCAACATGCTGTGCCCGTCAAGCAGGGTATAATGAGGATGCAGGGGCAATTCTGCTTGATCACTTACTTCCCCAGTGCATTCAAGGTCTGCTCACAGTACTGATTATAGTTGCCAACATACATATCCCGTGGCAAAAGTTCACGGCCGACAGTATCAAGTGTTTTCTGTGACATTCTGCCTTCATTAACAAGCTGGCGGCCTGCATCCCTTGCAGCCTCGAAGATGTCGTCTATCGGTACGCCCATCTGCATCATTATTGGAATACTCTCACCATGCGGACGCAGCAGTGCCCCTGCAAACTCGAACGATGCATTTTTGCAAACGGCCTTCATGTGAACAAGCACTGGATCAAAGTTGTCCATCTCCCAGAAACCACAGTTTGAAACCAGCACCATCTTCCGGTCCTCAGCAACCTCACGACTAGGATGGCGAGAGCGCTCATTGCGCAACTCCACAAAGGGTTCAAGCCCTGGAATCATCCTATCGATAAGATTCTTCATGGAACCGTTGATCCCGTCAGAATAAAGCGGCGAGGCAAAAACAAACACATCAGCTACTTTTATCTTTGGGTAAAGCAGTTGCATATCATCGTTTTGATAGCACTTCCCTGGCGTCTTGAACCAACAATTGAATTCCCCTGTGCAGGGATTGATATTGAGCTTCTTTGTATAGAACAGGTCTACTTCAGCACCTGCTTCTTTCATGCCCTCGAGAAAAGGATTCAATATCATGGCAGTGTTGCCTTTTTCCATTCTAGGGCTTGAGTTTATCGCTAAAACTTTCATCTCTTCTGCTTTTACTTGAGCTGATACTTCTGCTCCGCTAACCGTAACAGCATCGATTTGCTTTCCAAGGACTGCTGCAATTGCAGGTGC
>JASKKT010000058.1 GCA_030154025.1 Methanolobus sp. | reverse complement strand
GCGGACTTTGCACGCCCCACGGGCGAGGAAGCCACCACCAATGATGACATACTGTTGAACTATTTCTCATCAGGCACAACAGGTTTCCCCAAGATGGTGCAGCATAACTTCACATACCCACTGGCACACATCATAACCGCCAGGTACTGGCAGAATGTGACGGACGGCGGCCTGCACTACACGGTTGCAGATTCCGGCTGGGCTAAATGCGTCTGGGGTAAGATATACGGCCAGTGGATCGCAGGCAGTGCGGTCTTCGTTTACGATTATGACAGGTTCACCGCCGAGAGGATGCTGGGGAACACCGTGAAATACGGAGTGACGACCTTCTGTGCACCACCCACCATATACCGTTTCCTTATCAGGGAGGACCTGAGCAAATACGACCTTAGCTGCCTGGATTACTGCGTGACCGCAGGAGAGCCGCTCAACCCCGAGGTCTACCAGAAGTTCCTGGAGATCACAGGTCTCAAGCTCATGGAAGGATTCGGGCAGACGGAAACCATAGTCACCCTTGCAACCTATCCCTGGATCGAAGCCAAACCCGGCTCAATGGGCAAACCGTCCCCGGAATATTCCATCGAGCTGCTCAATGCCGAAGGGAAGCCCTGTGAGGTTGGCGAGGAAGGAGAGATAGTCATTGACACCAGCTTCGGGAAGCCGCCAGGAATATTCATAGGATACGGGGCCGACCCCGAGAGGACCAGGGATGTCTGGCACGATGGATATTACCATACAGGAGACATGGCATGGAAGGACGAGGACGGTTACTTCTGGTTCATCGGAAGGGCTGATGATATCATCAAGACATCAGGCTACAGGGTAGGACCCTTTGAGGTCGAGAGTGCCCTGATAGAGCATCCTGCGGTACTCGAGTGTGCCATCACGGGTGTTCCTGACCCGATAAGGGGCCAGGTCATCAAGGCAACCATTGTGCTCACAAGGGATTACACCGCAAGCGAGGAGCTGAAAAAAGAACTGCAGGACCACGTGAAGAGAGTTACTGCACCCTATAAGTATCCCCGCGTGATCGAGTTCGTGAAAGAACTGCCAAAGACCATAAGCGGCAAAATAAGACGCGTGGAAATACGCGACCATGACAAAGAGAATGCATAACAGGCGTTTATAGATATTTCCGCTGCCACATCCGGACAAAACGGACAGGGATCCCCTGTGCATAAGATTTATGTACTTCCGGTCCGGGTGAATAGCATTTTCTCATCTACATGAGGTTATATGATTATGTCAGATAATACAGCAAAAAAGGAAGCCTATCCGGTGATCAACGTACTGGAGTGCAAGGCCTGCGGGCGCTGCATTGTGGCATGTCCAAAAGGTGTCCTGCGTATGAGCGAGGGACTCAATGAGAGAGGCTATCACTACATAGAGTATGCAGGCCAGGGATGCACAGGCTGTGCAAACTGCTACTACACATGCCCCGAACCACTGGCGATCGAGATCCACATCCCTCTAAAGGCCAGTGAATGAACAGAGGTAATTAAAATGGCAACACAATTGGTCAAAGGCAACACAGCAGCTGTCATTGGTGCACTCTATGCAGGCTGTGACTGCTATTTCGGTTATCCCATAACACCTGCGAGCGAGATCCTGCAGGAAGCTTCGAAGTATTTCCCCCAGGTGGGAAGGAAGTTCGTACAGGCAGAATCCGAGGAGGCTGCCATCAATATGGTCTATGGCGCGGCTTCTGCCGGCCACAGGGTCATGACAGCATCCTCCGGTCCGGGACTGAGCCTGAAGCAGGAAGGTATCTCCTATCTTGCCGGCTCAGAACTGCCCTGCGTCATAATTGATATCATGAGGGCGGGCCCGGGACTTGGTAATATCGGCCCCGAGCAGAGCGACTACAGCCAGGTGGTCAAGGGCGGCGGTCACGGCAACTACAGGAACATAGTGCTGGCCCCCAACTCCGTACAAGAGATGTGCGACCTGGCCATCAAGGGATTCGAACTGGCGTTCAGGTACAGGAACCCCGTGTGCATCCTTGCGGACGGGGTGCTGGGGCAGATGGTGGAATCCATCCAGTTCCCCGAGAAAGCCGTTGAACCGCAGATCGACACCACCTGGGCTGTCAACGGCACCGCAGCCACAAGAAAGAACCTTGTGACCTCCATTTTCCTGGACTTTGACCTGCTTGAGGAATTCAACTACAAGCTCCAGGAAAAATACGCAGTTATCAGGGAGAACGAGGTTGACTGCGAGGAATATATGACCTCGGATGCTTCCATAATCCTGGTGTCATATGGCATCAGCAGCCGTATATGCAGGTCTGCTGTGGACCAGGCAAGAAAGGAAGGTATCAGGGTCGGTCTCTTCAGGCCAAGGACACTCTTCCCCTTCCCGGAAAAAGAGCTCAGGGCCATAGCGGATTCAAGGGAATGCACGTTCGTGTCCGTGGAGATGAGCAATGGTCAGATGCAGGAAGATGTCAGGCTTGCCATCGGATGCACAAGGCCCGTGGAGCTTGTGAACAGGATGGGAGGGAACCTTATGACCCTTAACCAGGTAGTAGAGAGGATAAGGGAAATATCCTCAAGGGAGGCATAATTATGGCTTCGGCAATTGAAGGCTGTACCGAGAAGGTCATCGGAAGGCCCGGAGGACTCTACGCAGAGTTCCCGCGCAAGGGAGGAGCCGCTCCCACGGCAACTCACTACTGTCCGGGCTGCGGACACGGGATCATCCATAAGCTCATAGGAGAGGCACTCTCGGACCTCGATATACAGGACCGTACCGTCATGATAAGTCCCGTGGGATGTGCTGTTTTCGCATATTACTACTTTGACTGCGGCAATCTCCAGGTCGCACACGGCAGGGCACCCGCCGTGGGCACAGGTGTTTCCAGGGCTGAGGATAATGCCGTTGTGATCGCCTACCAGGGAGACGGCGACCTTGCTTCCATTGGCCTTAACGAGACCATGCAGGCTGCCAACAGGGGCGAGAAGATGGCCATCTTCTTCGTGAACAACACCGTTTACGGGATGACAGGCGGCCAGATGGCTCCAACCACCCTTATCGGGGAAAAGACCATTACCTGCCCCGAAGGAAGGGACCCCAGGTTCGCAGGATATCCCCTGCACATGTGCGAGATTCTTAACAACCTTAAGGCTCCGGTATTCATCGAAAGGGTCTCTATCTCTGACATATCCCACATAAGGAAAGCACGCAAGGCTATCAGGAAAGCCCTCGAGATCCAGCGTGACGGCAAAGGTTATGCCTTCGTGGAGGTACTGTCCACATGCCCCACCAACCTCAGGCAGGATTCCGAGCAGAGCACCCGTTTTGTCAACGAGGAGATGGAGAAGGAGTTCCCCCTAGGCAACTTCAGGGACCTCTCGGATGAAACACAGCCACTTCTTAGGGGAGAGAGCGATTTCAATAAAGATACCATTGACAGGCTCTTCAACCTTGAGACCGAGTCATCTCCTGATGCCATGCACGATCCCACTTTCAAGGAGGTTCATGTGAAGGCTGCAGGTTTCGGAGGACAGGGTGTGCTGAGCATGGGACTTACCCTTGCGCATGCCGGCTGCAATGCGCAGCGCTTTGTCTCCTGGTATCCATCCTACGGCCCCGAGCAGAGAGGAGGCACTTCCAACTGCTCGATCGTCGTTTCAGGTGAGTCCATAGGCTCACCGGTTGTCAATGTTCCCGATGTGCTTGTGGCTATGAATCGCCCCTCACTGGAGAAGTTCGCAGGCGATGTCAAACAGGGTGGTATCATACTCTATGACTCGACCATAGGCGAATGTGACATTCCCTCAGGAATAAGGGGCATAGCTGTGCCTGCGGTGAGAATTGCAGGCGAGGCAGGTTCCGAGAAAGCTGCAAACACCGTGATGCTGGGCGTGATGCTCTCTCTCGGTGTGACAGGACTCTCGGAGGAGAACTTCAGGGAGGCAATTGCCGAGACATTTTCGGACAAGCCGAAGCTCATCTCCCTGAACCACAAGGTGCTTGAGGCCGCTGCCGCCTGGGCTAAAGAGAATCTCTAAAATCGTATCCAGGCTCTATACAAGCCTGACTCCCTTTTTTCTTTTTGCAGAACTATTTATACATGTAGCTCCAACTCTAAAGAGGGAGCGGTAGAAATGGTTATTGATGATGCTGTAATCGAGGCGACCGACGTAGAATGGGACGAGATGATCGGGAATCAGGAAAAGCCCATGGTAGTAATGTTCTACCTGCCTGAATGCGATTACTGCAGGGAGATCGAGCCTTATTTCAGGGAATATGCCAGTGAGTTCAGGAAGTCAGCTGAGTTTATAATGATGAACGGGATGCTGGCAGCCAGGACAGCCATGAGATATGGGGTGAGGGGAGTTCCCACTTTCAAGTTCTTCTGCCGGGGCAAGCCAATAAAAGAGGAGGTCGGACTGATCTACCCATCTATCCTGCGGAAATCCATCGAAGATCTTATCGGGCACGGGAACGAGTGCGTGCTGCACACGACGCCATTGCCGGACGAAGTCTCACCTTATGAGTGAACAGGCTCCTTTAATATATCATCAGGATGCATCACCGGTCTTCAGAACCTGACCGACGGGACCTTATACTCCTCAGGCGGTATCTGGAAGAGCTCTCTTTTATGGAAACCCGTGATGCCTGCGACGATATTGGTGGGAACTGACTGTATGGTCGTGTTGTAGTTCATCACAGTATCGTTATAGAACTGCCTTGAATATGTTATCCGGTCCTCAGTATCTGTAAGGTCCTTCTGCAGTTGTATGAAATTCTGGTTAGCCTGCAGTTGGGGATAGGCTTCGGCTACTGCGAACAGTGACCTTAGCGTCGATGTGAGCATATTGGATGCATCCGCCGCTTCGTTGGCTCCCTTTGCTTCCATTACCGCAGCCCTGGCCTTTGTGACGTTCTCGAACACAGACCTTTCATGCTGTGCATAGCCCCTGACAGTCTCCACAAGATTAGGGATAAGGTCGTTGCGCCTCTTTAACTGGACCTCTATCTGGGCCCAGGCATTCTCAACGCGATTCCTCAGTTTTACAAGATTATTGTACACTGCAACAAAAACTATACCAATGGCCACTACTGCCACTACAATAAGGATTTCCAGTACCATTAGAACGCCTCCTCTTCAACCCTGCCAGGAAATGTATCTGCTATAATCATCTTGCTCCTCCTCCGCCACCACCAAAGCCGCCGCCAGCACCGCCTACCCCGCTTCCGCCACCGGAAGAGCTGTCAGGGGAGGATGCCTGGTAAGCACTCCTAAACCCCGAAATGAACACCATGTTGTGGTGCACAGGATAGAAATGGCTGCCTGCAAGCTGCTCGGTGGGGACAACAAAGGACATGTTATCAAGCGCCTTTTCCGCCACACCCAGTGCTACTGCATAGACCATGTAATGGTCCCATATCCTTAAGGACTCGGGAGGATGTTCCTTGAGTGCTGAGAAATCAGTCAGGTATTTCCTGAAATTGTCCCAGCGCTTATGGAAGAGCCTGCCTTCGGGAGTCCACTGGCCCATGGTCCTCTCGCTCAGGTTGACAAAAACGATCATTATAACCGCAGCAACGGCAGCCGCAATGACAAGCAGGATAGCACTGGATACGACAGGGAACTGCTCCGGCGGGAAGAAGAAAAGCAAAAGCCAGATGCTAAGGAACGCCACTATGATAACGATAATGCTGAAATAGCTCATGTAGGTGTTCCCGTGAGAAAGGAAGAACTTGTCCGCCCTGGCATGCTTTGTGACCTTGCTGTTCCATTTGTTCAGGAAATGATAGAACTCAGTGCCTTTCGCGAGCTTCTTTTTCAGGTCGCTCCATAGTATCCTGCCTTCCGATGCATGTGAACTCAGCAGATCGAACACATCCTTCTCGTAGTTCAGGAGCTGACCTCTGTCAGCAGCTTCATTGATCTCTATCAGTACGTCCTCTTTCTCACGCGATATAAGTCCAAGGTGCTTCTTTGTGGACTTTGTGCCCTTCAGGCGGAGATATTCCCTGTCCACAAGGTCCATTACAGTAGCAGTGAAACCTTCTATGGTGGGAACGCCTATCTTACCCCTCATGATAGCATTGACCACGGCAGGCTTTGAGTCTGTGGGAAGTTCCCGCTCATACAGACCGTAATAATCTATTTCAGGCTCCTTTCCGTATTTGTGGTACACATATAACGGGAACAGCAGAGTGAGTAATAAAAGCAGGGCTGCCGCATAAGAAAAGAATTCCGCTATCATCGCCTTTCTTTCGTATGCTCTTTCGGTGGCCAGTATCTCTTCAAGACCATCCTGATCCTGCAGGGATACTAAAGCAGGGTCAGGGGAATCTATCCGGGGAAATACCACCCTTATCTCATACCAACTGCCGGAGGGGATCTCATCGGCCTCGATGATGATGGTAGTCATGTTACCTGCTGCATCTGCTTCGACATAGGTCCCTGTTGTATACTGGTCGGGACGGATCCAGTATTGGATATTGTCCTCCTCGTATGATGCCGGAAGTGTGATACTTGCAGTGAACCCATTCAGGCTCTTATCCCATTCATCTCCCCATAGCTGGTAATGCAGTTCCGAAACATCATTGTAGACCTTGACACCACGGTAGTAATCATAGGAGACGACAAAGGTGATCTGCCCGGGCGTAGGCTGGGGCAGCGAGCCCACAAGCTCGTAGCCGCCGGAAACAGGCACGACACGGAAATCACACTGACCCCCTGTACAGTAACCGCCCATGTTCTCCACGGAGCCTCCAGGCGGTGGGTATACTGTCCTGTAAACCTCACGGAAGGTTCCGTCAAAAGAGTAGGTGATGGTCTCCTCGACATGGGTTATCCCATCAGGCCCCACTGTTATATTGGCTGTTGCCTGGTCCAGACTATAATCCCTTGCTGAAGCTTGCGATACAAGCAGAAGGACGGAAGCAACGAGCAGCAGAGACAATAAAGCGAAGCGCAGGAAGGATGAGTAAGGATGATGTCTCTTAAGACACATTTCATTCCTGTAAACGATCATGTTGCACAAGGTTGGCACGACCCCTTAATTATATATGAACCGATGTTTTTAAGACTTTTCTATAAGTAAGGAGTATAGTCGAACCGGATCAGCTATGCCGGGAGAACAGGTAAATTAGATAAGGAAATATCCCGTATCCATTTTGCGCATGAGACCATATTGCAAGTTACCTGAACTAAACTTCCTCCCCCTGCTGGACCCTCCCGAGAAAACGCACATAGCACCTGCCTACTGTTTCGCCTTTAAGGAGAGAAGGATTCTGCTCATCTGTGAGAATGAGGGCTGCAGACTGCCTACCATGGAAGAGTTCAAATCCCTTGGAACCGGAGCCATAAGAGAACAGTATATGGGTGAATACGGCGATACTTCATGTTTTGTGGTGGAGATGGACGGCGCGGTCCAGAGTCAGGAATCTGTCAGGTTCGAGGAGCTTCGGAAGCTGTATGATGTACTGGGCAAGGAGCTGGCAACTCTTGCAGGCAGGGCGATCCAGCTACTTGAATGGGACACGAGGACTGCCTTCTGCGGTTGTTGTGGTTCAGGGACGTTCCGTCGCCGGCAGGAACGGGCCAAGGAATGCCCCGAGTGCGGCACGCTCTTTTTCCCAAAGATATCCCCTGCCGTCATTGTGTTGATAGAGAAGGAGAACGAAGCACTTCTGGCAAGATCTCACGGCTTCCCTTCCGGCCTCTATGGACTTATAGCCGGTTTTGTAGAGCCAGGCGAATCCGTTGAGGAGGCGGTGGTCAGGGAAGTGATGGAGGAAGTAGGCGTATCCATAAAAGACCTTGAATACTTCGGGAGCCAGCCCTGGCCGTATCCTGATTCCCTTATGATCGGTTTCACTGCAAAATATGCAGGTGGTGAGATACGCATGGATACAAGGGAAATAGAGGATGCCCGCTGGTTCAAGCACCACGAAATCCCCGCAGTGCCGAGCACAAGCAGCATCTCAGGGCAGCTCATAACATATTTTATTGAGAGGCATTCTCATCCGGAATAAAGCTGCCATCTGGCAAAAGGATAATGTACATAAGAACAAAAGTATGTACTATAAGTATCAGTGTTCAAGATGGGTTTTAAGCATCTTAGATTGATAGATCAGACTGATAGATAGATATAGTCATGAAGGTGAGTGGCTTGAAAATCCGGTTATTGCAAGTTAGCTTGATAATTCTGTTGTTCATTATTGGAGTACAGACATGTTCCGCCTTAACCTATTCCGGCGGTGGCGAATGGGAACACTCTATGGAGATTAAGGTAAAGGAAAACTCAGGACAGGATCTTAGCAATTATCAGATCCCTGTTGTCCTGGACGGTTCCAATTTCGACTTTTCCCTGGCCCAGGGCTCCGGACAGGATATACGTTTCACTTCAGGTGACAGGCAGTTACAGCATTGGGTGGAGGAATGGGATGCTCAGTCAGAAAGGGCAACAATATGGGTAAAGGTACCCTCGATAGCTTCAGGCGGAACTGCCAGGATTACGATGCATTACGGCAACCCGCTTGCGACCGACATAAGCTCAGGAGCTTCCACTTTCGAGTTCTTTGATGACTTCAGTGGCAACAACCTTGCTTTTGGGAACTGGGAACAGTTTACCACAGGTGGCGGTCAGCTTACTGTTACTTCAGGTGCTGCCAGGCTTATAGTCCCAAACTATCATCCTGCAGACATTTCCAGTATCAAGACCACCAAGGATTTCCCTATAAATTCCATGTTCGTCGTGAAAAGGAAGAAGGTCACTACGGGAACGGATCCCCGCGGTCCTGTTATTGTCCAGGGATTTGTGGACTCCCGTAACGAGGACAGGAGCTACTTGCTTGTGAATACCGAACTCCGGGACGAGACAAGAGTCAACTGGATGCTGAAGAACAGCACTTCAAGCGTGGGGCATACCTCAAAGGACCTGACCGACCTTAATGTACCTGAAGACACATGGTACACAACCGGTGTCGCCTGGTATCTTGAAGATGAGCTGGGAAAGGTGGCTTTCTTCAGGGATGGTGCAAGGGACAGCAAAATGGACTTCACCACCACTGAAAGAAGCAATAATCTCAACACGATCAAGGTGAAGGCATATCTAATGGCAAGAACCTATCCGGATGTTTCTGACAACACGGGCTATGCAGCCTTTGATCATGCATATGTACGCAAATTCGTTCCAAAAGAGCCTACAGTTACAATCGGAAAAGCCACCGGAGTCTCTGTACAGGAAAACGCAACTGATACCCCGGAACCTGCGAAGATCAATGTCACTGTGCCGGGAGGCATTTTCAATGCGGTCCGCATCTTTGATACGACAACATACGATGCATCTGCTCTTGGAGAGTTTAAAGCCAGCGGCTTTAACATGATCTTACTGAGGACAAATCCGGAGAACATATGGAGCCTTGAGAGATTTGTAAAGGCAGCTCACGAGAACGGCATCCAGGTCTATGCGATGATCATCAGGGATGGAGGAAGCTCCGAGAACATGATAAATACTGCGCAGCAGATCGCCGACTATAACAACAAGTCCCTTGCACGCTTTGACGGAATAAACATTGCACTCAACCCGTGCAGTGAAGATCCCGATGAAGCATGCGAAGATAACCTTGCCTTGCTTGAAGGCCTGCGTGCAAGCTCCGGTAGCATGCCTGTTGCTGTTGATGTGCCTGTTTCCTACGACAGGTCTGAACTTCAGGAAGTCTCAGACAATGTAGAGTTCTTCATTCTCCTGACCTATGATGAGCAGGGTAATTACATGAACAGTACTGCAACAATAGTTGATTCCATTTCAGCAAAAATGGGAGAGATCCGGGGTGCAGGAGAGAATGCACTGATAGGTATCGCTGTCGGCGAGGACTACATGACAGATACGGAAGTGAAGGAACTCATTGAAGGGTTACAGGACTATTATTCCCAGGACACGGCTTTCATGGGCACTTCAATAGTGGTTTATGGAGATTACCAGGAATACTCCCGGGTAACATCGACAACAGACGGGAGCAGCCCGGCAATACCGTCTTTCACAGCCCTGACAGGTATCACTATGCTGCTGGCTGTTGTGTATATACTGAGAAAGAGATAAAACGCAGTGGATGATGTGATCAGCACATCATCCTGCCTTTAATTTAATTAGTTCAGTTCTTTTTTTTGAGCAGCTCAACAGCCAGGTCCTTCAGCTTGAACTTCTGGACCTTGCCACTTGCCGTCAGCGGGTATTCGTCCACAAAGAACACATGCTTGGGCACCTTGTAGCGTGCTATCTTTGACAGAGCGTAATCCCTTACATCCTCTTCCGTGAGATTGGCTCCGGCTTCAGGGATAATGAAGGCTCCGACTATCTCCCCATATTTCTGATCGGGTATGCCCACCACCTGGGCACTCTTCACGCCCGGTATGGTGAAAAGGAATTCCTCTATCTCTCTTGGGTAAACGTTCTCACCGCCCCTGATGATCATGTCCTTTATGCGCCCTGTGATGCGATAGTAGCCATTCTCATCGCAGGTGCCCAGATCTCCGCTGTGCAGCCAGCCGTTTGAATCAATTGCCCTCTTTGTCTCTTCAGGCATCTTGTAATAGCCTTTCATTACATTATAGCCGCGGCAGCATATCTCACCGATGGTGTTAGGAGGAAGAGGCTCATAGGTCTCAGGGTCCAGCACCGCAGCTTCCACACCTGGGAATACCCTGCCGACAGTTTCCACACGGAGCTCTATGGGATCATCGGTGGTGGTCTGAGTGATTCCCGGGGAAGCTTCCGTCAGGCCATAAACAATGGTGATCTCCTTACAGTTCATCTCATTTATGACCCTTTTCATGGAATCAATGGGACCGGTGGAACCGGCCATTATCCCTGTACGCAGGGAAGAAAGATCAAACATTTTGAACATGGGATGGGTATATTCGGCAATGAACATGGTCGGGACTCCGTACAAAGCCGTACACTTCTCTTTCTGGACAGCCGCCAGCACCATGAGAGGATCATAGATCTCCAGCATCACAAGTGTTGACCCGTGGGTGAGGACAGCCATTACACCCAGCACGATACCGAAGCAGTGGAACAGAGGTACAGGAAGGCACAGGCGGTCATTGCAGGTAAATTTCTGCCTGTTGCCAATGGAAAGCCCGTTGTTCAGGATATTGCTATGTGTCAGCATAACACCTTTGGGGAAGCCTGTGGTACCTGATGTGTACTGCATGTTGATGACGTCATTGCAGTTAAGCGTTGACTTAATACTCTCAAGTTTCTCATCGCTGCTATGTTGTCCCAGCAACAGGAGCTCGGGGGTATTGTACATCCCGCGGTGCTTTTCCTGGCCTATGAAAATTACACTTTTCAAATGGGGGAATCTTTTGCTTTTAAGGCTGCCACGGCTCTGCGTCCTTAATTCCGGGACCAGTTCGTACATAATATCGATGTAGTTCACATCCCTGAAACCGTCAATGATAGCGATGGCTTTCAGGTCGGCCTGATCGATGACATACTCTACTTCATGTATCTTGTATGCAGTATTGACTGTAACGAGGACGGCGCCTATCTTTGAGGTCGCGAACATGAAAGTCAGCCAGTCGGGCACATTCTTTGCCCATATGCCTACGTGGTCGCCCTTGCCTATACCTATCTCCAGCAGGCCCTTGGCCAGCATGTCAACACGTTCATTGAACTGCCTGTAAGTGAACCTGAGATCCCTGTCAGGATAGATGATGAATTCCCTGTCAGGATCTTCCCTGACGTTCTTTTCAAGTACCTGGCCGAGGGTGTCAGTTATAAGCTCCATGATATCCGGCTCCTTCAAATCTTAATTCTTTCCACTGCTTTGCGCATCTATAAGGTGTTCTTCAAGCTCTTTCCTGATAGTGTCCGGGATGGGCACGGACTTCTTGTTAATGAAGTCGTAATGCACGATGACCACAAGTCCTCTCGCACAGAGTTTTCCGTTCTGCCATGCTTCGTGTCCGATGGTGAAGGAAGAATTGCCTATCCTTGCGATATAGGTATTGATGTCCACATCAAATCCATAATTTATCTCACCGACATAGTCATATTCGGATCTTGCCAGGATGAGCTTCCACTTCTCAAAGCTCAGGTCAAGGTCAGGCGTAAAGAGCCTGAACACAGGGTTGCGTGCCTGCTCGAACCATATGGCAATGGAGATATTATTGGCATGCTTGAGTCCGTCTATATCACCAAACCTGGGAGTGACTGTTGTTTTAAACATTGTCATCTTCCGCTCAGAATGGTGCATATACTACTGCAAGTATCTGTGCATCGGTACCTACGGCATGTACATGGTGAGGGACCACGGAGTCATAATAGATGCTGTCTCCTGCAGTAAGAGTATACTTCTCTTTTCCGTACAGTATCTCGATCTCTCCCCTGGTCACGAAAATGAACTCTTCACCCTCATGGGAGGACAGTTTGACTTCCCCTGAATTCGGCGGGTGAACATCAATAAGGAAAGGCTCCATGTGACGATCAGCCTTATCAGAGGCAAGTGAGAAGAAGTCAAGAGTGCTGGTTTCACACTTGTCGCAATTGCCGGAGAAACGCACCACGTTGGTTGATCTGCCTGCCTTTACAACAACTGGCGCTTTTTGGGGAGCGTCGTCCAGGAAAGTGCCAAGACGGACACCAAGAGCCCGGGCTATCTGCAGAAGAGGCGTCAGCGAGGGGACAAGAGCTCCTTTTTCAAGCTGGTCGATGAGTTCTTCATTTGTGTTGCTGGCCTGTGCCAGGTCTGCCACTGACATTTCCTGCGCCTCTCTAATCTGGCGTATCTTACTGCCTATCAGGTTTTTTTCCGACATGGTTTTTCCTCATATGTTCGAATAAGAATAGCAATGAATGAATAGCGTAACTTGTAGGGTATTCCGGATATAGCAGGCATATTACTGCAGTTTATATCCAGATATATACTACCTACCTTAGTGACTTAAGAAAAGATGCAGCAGTAAATAAACTGTTCGCTTTGATCAATCCGGGTGAAAGCGCAAGAGACAGAATACAGTGTAATGTAAGCGATCACAAATTGTTCATTCAAATACAAAATCTTTCCGTTGATCTGTTTGATAATTATGAGTGCTGAGAGAAATTATAGAACGTTGCAAAGAATAACTAAATTTCATTTGTCCAACTACTTAACATCTGTTTCAGTTCGATGATATGGCCATAAATGCTTAATATCACCGTGTTTCTTATTTAACTACCGTAAAACTAAACGGGGCTGAGATCCAAGAGGAACAAGAGTAAATATCTACCAGGAGCAGCATCGTCCTCACCATCGATGCTGCTCGCAGGTATTTACGCTGAAGAACAATTTTAGTCTTAACCCACATTAAAGATCTGTTTTTCTCTGGTTACGCCGTGGTCCAGTCACTGTAAACATATACAGGGTCTGCGTTTGAACCCCATGCTTTGATACCTACACGGTATCGTTCTCCTGCTGGTGCTTTGAGGTTCGAGACCGTATAGCTTATTCTCTCCTCGGCTTCCAGGATTGGAATGACGTCGCTTTTCAACTGGTCCCATACGAGGCCCTCGCTCTTCGTCTCAAGAGCTGCGTATATTACTACATCCTCCGCCTTTGCGGAGCCCACGTTCTCAAGCGTGATATCCAGGTTCACATAGTTGAAACTGCTGTCTTTCAGCCCGCTTCCGGTAAACTCTATATTCAGCTCGGGATAAGCGCTGTAGATAGGATGGAGTATTGCCTCGGCGCCAAGGAACTGCTCCGGGATCTCGCCGACCGCCCAGCCCGAGTTGGTGGTTTCCAGGTAGAAGTACTTGTCTCCCTCATATTCATAGTAGTTCCCGTATAGTGCATCGTCTCCCCTGACACCGACTGCCATGTGTCCAGGCAGTTCTATGAGCACGACACCATAGCCCATATCGTACAGGAGCGATGCAAGCAATATGGATGAGTCCTCACAGTCCCCTCCGCCGTTGTAGAGGGTTTCAAACGGGAAGCGGGGATATTCGTCATAACCGGAAGAAACGCTGTCACTGATATATGGAAGTGACTGGACGAAGGCCATCGTGACGTAAGGGATCTCGTCACTCCTGTAGTTTGCGTCCCAGGCCAGGCTTTCCATCTGCGTGGTGATCTGTGAGATCAGTTCGTCGTCATACGGGTCACTCACGAACTGGCCATAGTTCCTGACACGGCTTCTTTGGGAATATGCCTTGTACACATCTATGTAATAATCGCACTGTATCTCGAATTCTTTATTATCGTAGTTCCAGATGTACGTGCGTGTAATTGTATCGGTGCCGATCTTAAGGTCAGACTTAACTTCCAGGGCACTTGGGGGGATGGATGCTTCAAGTGATATCTCAGGCCTTAAAGTGTATGTCAGATCAACAAGAAAGCTGTTGTCCTGTATTTTGTCAACATGGACAGAATAGACGACATTCCTGTTATCAGGGTCCCTGACATCACAGCTCTGCCCCTGGGAAATTACCTTTGTGGCATATTCCTGCCCGTCTTTTCTTAAAGATAGCCTGATGATCTCATCTTTTCGGTTGATCTCCAGGACCTTTAAGGAATATCCATTGTCCAGGTCCAAAACGGCGGTCTTTTTCAGGGTAGCATTATGGGCCTCATTCGCCTGGGAGATGTCCCCGTCTGCAAGATATACATCAGTTGTGCCTGTTTCATTGGAATACTGTTCTTCCTCAACACATCCGCTTAAAAGTAAAATGAGCATTGAAAGCACAAACATTACAAGAAGTTTTTTAGAATGCATGCATAAAGAAATATTACTTTTAAATATAATAGCGTTATGTTGTGATGGGAGTCCGGGCATTAGATGAGATTCAGATAGCAGCGACAATCTTTGCATAGTATATCGCGTCC
>JASKKT010000012.1 GCA_030154025.1 Methanolobus sp. | reverse complement strand
ATTTTGTTTTTCTTCTCAATCTTGCCAGAAAGTGTCTGAATATACTGTTGTATCCTTCTACTGTATATGTTTCTGCCTTTGATCGTGTATGGATATTCTCCGGAAGGAATTCTGCATATGCTTTCCAGTTATCGGTCATCACTTCCCCGATCTCCTTCTCCTCTAGTTTTTCCCAGAGCTTTTGTCCTGTTTTGGTTCCTCTGCTACCAAAAGAGCAGTTGATGAGTCTTTTCCCATTTCTATCAACAGCAATCCCGATCCAGCAATAATTTTTTTTGGTTGATATAGGTATGCATTTCGTCTAACTCAACGATCTCAATCTCGTTTTCACTCTTTAGATCCTCTAACTCCTGTCCGGATGTCTTTGTCCAGTTTTGAACAGAGACATGACTCACTCCTAAATAACGTCCAATTGAACGAAATCCCAATCCATCAAGATATAGCTGTAAAGCCTGTCGTTCCTGAATACAAAAGCGGGACTATGTGATAATCTTTAAAGTATACGTAAATAAAAACATATTCTTATTGTAGAATAAAACTGCCGAAAGTAATCGTACAAACCTTGATTTTAGTTTGGAGGTGAGGAGGAGTTAATCGCAAATCACTTATCTTTGCTTAGGATATATTATCACATAGGAGGAAGAAATATGCCACCGCACTGTGATACAAGAGATGGACCCGTTGCAAAAGCTGTTGAAAGATCGCTCGAAAGCGAAAACGTAAATCCCATATTAATATGGCTTCCTGATGACTCTGAAGCTGAGATGAAAATGGTGTTCGATAAAGCAATAAAGGCTAGAAAATTGGGCAAGGAAGCAAAAGAGGTAGCTGATGAGTGGGTCCTTGAAACCGCTGTTCGTCTTCACAGGAAAGGTGAAGGTGCAGTATATAGTGGAATAAAACCTGCGGGTCTTGATGAAGGGCCGGTGGTTCCTAGAGCAGAAAGAGCGATTGATACTGAAAATCTGGAAGGAATGATGGATTTTATGACCGATACGCTTGAGAATGAGCTGCAGAAAAGGTTCAGGGAAGTAGTGGCCAGAAAGAACTATGATGTAAATGATGTTGCCGCTGGAAGAGAATATGTTCACGCATTCATGAATTTTGTTGTATATTCTCATCATTTGTATCTGAATATAATAGAAAAACACAGTCATTGAAAGAAATAGGGCTATGTCGAAAATCTATTTCCTACTCTATTTTTTACACAACGGCTAAAAAGGATAAAAACCCTTAATGTTGATATATTGTCCCACTTATAGCAAACATTACAAGGTATATATTTATACCTCTATCACATAATTTCCTTTATGGGATTAAAAGCAATATTTCTGAATTGTACTTTGAAGCAATCTCCCGAAATATCAAACACCAGAGCTCTTATTGACAAAGCTGTAAAACTATTTGAAGAACTTGGTGTTGAGAGTGAAGTTATAAGGGTAGTGGACTATAAAGTCAAGTTTGGTGTCTCTTCTTATGAGGGTGAAGATGACGAATGGCCTCTGATACTCGATAAGATAAAATCATGTGATATCCTTGTAATAGGGTCTCCTATATGGTTCGGTGTCCGTTCATCTGTGACACAGTTAGTATTTGAAAGGCTTGATGGGACTTATGATGAAGGTGATCCTGAAACTGGTCAGTTCCCACTTTACGGTAAAGTTGCAGGAGTAATTGTTACAGGTAACGAGGATGGTGCTCACAATGTAGCAGCTAATACTCTCTTCAATCTAACCCATTTGGGATGTACCGTACCCCCAAATGTGGATAGTTATTGGGTTGGTGATGCAGGTCCGGGCCCAAGCTACATAGCTGCCGGCGGAGAGAAACATCTATACACCAACAAAACAGTAAGATATATGGTGAATAATCTTGTATTCTTTGCAAAACTTTTAAAGAATAATCCAATTCCTACTAACATTAAAAGACTTTATGAGGATGCGCTGACTGAAAGTGAATAGTACTTTCGTTCCTCCAATTTTATACTTGTTTGATGTGAGATTTGCAAATTAATGAATGTCGAACATAACAAGACACGAATGACAGTTGCAATTGCTATTCAAAGTGAATTCGCACCTTCTGAATAAAAGCAATAACTTTCACTACGCATACCCAATCTCACATTCCGCAGGTACTAATTCATTTTGAATAATTTTGCTTGCTAGCGTTTTTGTAGTTAGATTAGTATCGATTTTATTTGTATATATTCAAAAACGTCCCGTTTTGACAGCATTCCCGTGGTACATATTAAATATACTTCTTAGTATATATAATCAAAACAAGCATCAAGCAAAATTATGAACTTTTGTTATCTACGTGCGGAATGTGAGCTTACTATTATCGAGAAATATGGGATTAAAGGTCAGCAGGTGTTTGATATTCTCGGATATAAGGTCAAATGGAGCGGGCTTGACCCAGATAATGCTGAAATAGTGAAACTCTCGTAATCGGATGTTCATTACTTTTCTCAGATGAATGGCAGATGTGTGGAGAACAATAAACAAGAACAATGCAAATGAGAGATGTAATATTTTGGCGACTAATATCTATGTAATGTAGCAAACTACTTTTGTGAAGAGGTTATAAAATGTCTTGTTTGGTTTTAGGTAACATATGGATGGTTTGTTGTGGCAAACAATAAAGTATACGTTTTCAATGCAGCATTGAAACATAGGAAAGGTGTCTGGCGCCGTATTGAAATCAAGGGTGATCAAACGCTTGGAGATTTGGATAGCATCATGCGTGAAGCATTCAATCACGATGATTATCACCTTAGCGAATTTTTCTCAGGCAGGGTATGGAGATCAGAAGGTTTCGGTGAAATTGAACCTGATGGGAGTGGTGCGGGTGCTAATAAGGAGATCGATGAACTTGAACTTGTAGAAGGCACTACGATCGAGTATGTTTATGACTTTGGCGATGATATCCAGCACGTAATTAAGCTCGAGAAAATTGTAGAACCCGTGGACGGAGCGAAATATCCCCGCATCACTTCTAAGAACAAAACAAGAAACAGATATTGTGTATCCTGTAAGAAAATAAAAAAGAAAACGATTGCCACATGGATCTGTATTGATTGCTCGGAGGAAGAACAGAAACAAGTACTCCTATGTGAGGATTGTCTGGAGGAAGAGCATGAAGACCATTATGCAGAAGAATTAGCTCTGTAGAAATCCGTGCAAGGTGATTGTAAAGACAATAAACTAATTTCAATAAGTGTTGACACTTATTGAACGGGCTTGTCGACCTCAACCTACGATCTTGAATTTGTTAGGATTTCTACAAAGTCTGAATTTCATTTTAAAAGTCTCTCCATGTCTTCTTCCACGGTGCTGTTCGGTGTGATATTGAACTTCTCCACTAGCACCTTGAGGACATTCGGTGAAACAAAGGCCGGAAGTGTCGGACCAAGTGTGATGTTCTTTATTTCCAGTCTCAGGAGGGTAAGCAATACAAGGACTGCCTTTTGTTCGTACCATGCGATATTGTATGATATCGGTGCCTCATTAACATCTGTAAATCCAAGTCTTGCCATAAGACCCTGTGCAATTACGATCAGTGAGAACGAGTCATTACACTGCCCTGCGTCCAGTACCCTCGGAATTCCATCGATCTCTCCAAGGTTAAGTTTGTTGTAGCGATATTTTGCACATCCCGCGGTAAGAATAACGGTATCTTTGGGCAATGCTTCTGCAAAATCAGTGTAGTATTGCCTGTCTTTGTGCCGTCCGTCGCAACCTGCCATGACAATGAACTTCTTAATCTTTCCTGCTTTGACGGCATCAACGATCTTGTCCGCATTCGATAGTAAGGAGTTGTAAGCAAAGCCGCCCATGATGGTACCTTCTTCCAGTTGCATCGGAGGTTTACAGGTTTTTGCCTGTTCGATGAGAGTGGAGAAATCTTTCTGACCATCTCTGGCTACAATATGTGTGGCACCGTCATAACCTACGGAGCCGGTGGTGTATAACCTGCCAATGTAACTCTCCCTTGGAGGAATTATGCAGTTGCTTGTCAGTAATATCGGACCGTTGAAACTCTCGAATTCCTCTTTCTGATGCCACCATGAGCCGCCATAGTTGCCTACCAGATGTTCATATTTCTTAAACTCAGGATACGAGTTTGCGGGGAGCATCTCACCATGAGTATAGACATCCACACCGGTTCCCTCGCTTTGGTCCAATAGTTGTTTCAGGTCCTTTAGATCATGACCACTTATGAGAATCCCGGGATTGCCTCTTGTTCCAATGTTAACCTGTGTAGGTTCAGGATTTCCGAATTCAGTTGTATTCACCCTGTCAAGGTCTGCCATCACATCAAAGCCTTTTTCCCCGCATTTCAGGACAAGTGAGATGAGGTCCTTATCGGTCAGGCTGTCGTCAGTGGTTGCCACAAGTCCTTCTTCAATGAATGAGTTGACCTTCTTATTGATATTACCAAGCATCATAGCATGATGTGCATATGCTGCAATTCCTTTGATACCAAAAATCAACAATTCCCTTAATGACCGGATATCTTCATCCTCTGTTGCAAGTATGCCTGTATTCCTGTCCTTGAGGTTTTCCGGGGTCAAAGTTGCGATCTCAGGCAGATTGTTCTCATCAAGTGCGTTGTTTTCCAGAAGTTTATGCCGGATCTCATTCTGGATCCTGAATCCTTTGTCGATGCGTTCCTGAATTCCAGTAGCTCTGAAATCGGTGTTTGTTATGGTTGAGAACAATGCATCGAGCATAAAATCATCAGTGCTGTTCTCTGAAATGTTTGCCTTTCTTGCTTTCTGGTTGTAGAAGGCAATGCTCTTAAGCACATAGATGAGATCATCCTGAAGGTCTGCAACCTCCCCTTTCTTACCGCACATCCCATTCTTTGTGCAGCCTTTTCCCTTCATTGTTTCTTGACACTGGTAGCAGAACATTTTATCACCTTTACTTTTTTAGATATTATCTTTAGGTACCTATTTACTTTGTGTGCCCCCACATTTTTAACTATTTCCTGAATATCATTTGCTATATTGAAGCACATGAAAAATACTACCAATCAATATGTATACGGTCGCAGCGTACTGTTTTCATTGAAATATTCGGATGGAGCAATCGAAATGACCTAGATTCAGTACTTCTCTAAATTTACCTTTATTTTTTCTTCCTGCTATCATTCTACCTTAAACATTGCACCACTAACTGAATTCTTAATTTTCTCCTAAGCCATTCTTCAACGAACAGGATAAATCTGGCAAACCTGAACTTATCCTCATCAATGGTTAATGGACCTGGTTTTACTATTGTGAAATGTTTTTTCTGGAGACAGAGCCATGCATTTCTCAGCAGGAACGATATTAAAGTAAAGAAGTATCTTAAGGTAACGTCCCTTGTTGATGTTTTTGGTTTGACGGTATTTCTCATCCTATATGATGACTCGATAGCAAATCGTCTTCTGTAGACTGTACTAATTTTCCTTGGAGACCAGTTAACTCCATAAACAACAAAACCAAGGTTTTCACATCCACATTTACCTCTTTTACCTTTCAGATATTTGACATCAATTATGACATCTAAGCGAACTTCTTTCTTTTGAGCATTCTTCATTACATACTCAGAAGACCTTGCTTTTCTCCCGTCAAGTAGTTGCTTGATCAATTTTCCCTTTCTTACTACTGTGTAATGTGAGGAATCTCATTGTTCTGCAAGAACTCAAATACATCTACAGAGCAGAACTCCCGATCCAGACAAAGCACCCTAATGCTGAATTTCAGTTCCTTGATAAGATCTATGAAATAAGTGAGGTAATCAACCTTTGTTTTGTTCCTCTCAACTGGAAGAACTGCAATTGTATATCTCCCGTTCTTGTTTATGATCGAAAGTGATACATACGAATAAAATGAGTTTGTAGATTTCTTGGCCTGACTTCGTATCACGTAATCTTCATTGGCTGAATTAATTGTCCCGTAATAGGGATCATTTGTAAAATCGATAGCGAATTCATACTTTTTCTCTGGTTTTAGAGTACTGAGAGAACCCTGGGAGAAGAATACTCTCATTTACCTGGATAAGCTCTTCAAGAATTAGTTTCTTGAAATGATATCTTAAAGGCGTCTCACATGGAATCTCTTGATAGTGTTTTGATGCAGAATGAACTGGACTGTTATCCACTGCCATACATATGGCAGCATTAAATAGCTCTTTAGAGCTAAGTGGACCATTTATCTTGATGTTGATATTCTCTAGAAGTGGTTTAGGAACAGTATCAATACATTGTTTTGGCCTTAATTCAATCTTATCACAGGTACTTGAATTGAATGATAGAAATGACATATGGCGGCGTTCCCGCCGCATATAATTCTATCGGATAGCTTTACTCTGTGCCTTATTCAATTAGTGAAGTACTGAAATTGTATTACACTCCTTTGCTCATCTGTCCTCGAGCAAATCCTCACCTGAGTTTGCAATGGAAGTTATCGGATCGATTGAGGAAAAACTGAAAGGCAAAGGAATAAACGTATATACAGTACCCTTTGGATACCTATACCAATTCTCCATCCATGTTAAAGGTGAATCATTAGCGAAGGTTTTCGTTGAGATCTGAATATGTCATTATTACTAAATGCATCACCTAAATATATGAAAGGTGCAAAATGACTATATTCAGGACTGAAAAAATGAAAATTAGAGAAAGTGGAATGCCTGATGAGGATGTGTGGAAAGGATTTTTTGAACCTGCTAAGATCCTTAAAATGTTGTGTCTGGATGATAAGGTTGTAGATGCAGCAGATTTTGGTTGTGGGTATGGAACCTTTACGATCCCGGCTGCAAAGACAATAAAAGGAAAGGTCTATGCTATCGACATAGAGCCGGAAATGATAGAGATCACAGAACAAAAAGCAAAGGCTGAGAACCTAATGAATGTTGAGGCCGTGCTCCGTGATTTCATATCTGAAGGCAGCGGTCTTGAAGATGAAAGTGTGGATTATACCATCCTCGCTAACATTTTGCATGTAGAGGAACCCGAAAAGTTACTCAGGGAAGCTTACAGAATTCTGAGACATAATGGAAAAGTAGTAATCATTCACTGGAACTACGACCCTGCTACTCCAAGGGGACCCCCTATGGAAATTCGGCCTACTCCGGAAAAATGCATTGAATGGGCCATTTCTTCAGGATTCAGCAATCCAGATAAATATGATCTTAAGCCATATCATTATGGAATTGTCCTGAGTAAAGAGGGATGATAATGTGAACTGTGAACTCCTGTGGATTGTCTTTCTTTTCTTCATTGCTATAGCTTGTAATTTTCATAAATACACTTCCTTAAATAAAAAATAAAAATAAGAGGGTTTTAATCTAAACTTTCCTGAGAAATGCTGGTTAAAGATTTAAATGAGGGTCTTGATATCCTCATCTACTGTGCTATTTGGCATAATATTGAAGTTCTCAACCAGCACATTCAGGACATTCGGTGAAACGAATGCAGGGAGTGTTGGACCAAGCATGATGTTCTTGACTCCCAGGCTCAGTAGTGCAAGCAGTACAAGACATGCCTTCTGTTCGTACCATGCAATATTGTATGCAACGGGCAAGTCGTTAATATCCTCAACTCCAAAAGCCTTTGCAAGTGCCTGTGCGATGACAACCAGTGAATAAGAATCGTTACACTGGCCTGCATCAATGACTCGTGGGATTCCACCGATGTCGCCAAGTGCAAGCTTGTTATAGCGATACTTGGCACATCCTGCAGTCAGGATTACAGTGTCCTCCGGAAGAGCTGCAGCAAAGTCTGTGTAGTAGCTTCTCTCCTTGTGCCTGCCATCACATCCTGCCATGACAACGAACTTCTTGATCTGTCCGCCCTTTACAGCTTCAATTATCTTGTCTGCGACAGAGAGTGCAGATACATGCCCAAATCCACCCATGATTGTGCCTTCCTCAAGCTGTTCAGGTGCCTTGCATGGCTTGGCCTGCTCGATGATGGCTGAGAAATCCTTTCCTCCGTTCTCGCCTGCACTTATGTGGGTTACCCCATCAAAACCAACAATCCCAGTGGTGTAGATCCTGTTGATGTAAGAATCGCTTGGTGGAACGATACAGTTGGTGGTCATGAGTATTGGACCATTGAACTTTGCGAACTCTTCCTTTTGTTTCCACCATGAACCTCCATAGTTGCCAACAAAGTTGTCATATTTCTTGAAAGCTGGATAAGAGTTTGCAGGGAGCATTTCGCCGTGGGTGTAGACATCAACTCCTGTACCCTGTGTCTGTTCAAGGAGTTGTTCCAGGTCCCTCAGGTCATGTCCACTTATGAGGATTCCCGGTTTATCTCCAACACCAATGTTAACTGCTGTCGGCTCAGGGTTACCGTAGGTTGTGGTGTTAGCCTTGTCAAGAAGGGCGAGTGTTGCGACCCCAACAGAACCACACTCAAGCACCAATGGAACAAGTTCTGTGACGCCCATCTCGTCATCCATTGTTGCAAGGAGTGCTTTTTCAATAAATGCCATGATGTTGTCATCCTTGTATCCAAGGACATTTGCATGGTGGGCATATGCTGCCATTCCCTTAAGACCGTATATGAGCAGTTCTCTAAGCGAGCGGACATCCTCGTTCTCAGTTGCAAGTATTCCGGTGTTTATATTGGCAATGCTCTCTGCAGTAACCTTTGCCATGAGAGGAAGTTCCTCACCTGCTTGCGGGCTTGCACCAAGGAGCTTCTCCTTGATCCACCTCGGGAAAGATGAGCTTGATTTTTCAGTTAAGACCTTTTCAGCCAGAAGCTTCTTTTTGATACTGTCCTTGACCTCGAACCCTTCATTAATTAGTCTCTTGATATCATTTTCACTGAAATTTGTGTTTGTAACAGTGGCAAACAGTCCGTCAAGGATGAATTCATCGGTCTTTGCATCATTAAGGTTGTTTGCCCTGGCCTTTGAGTTATAGAATGCGATACTCTTCAAGACATAGATAAGGTCATCCTGAAGATCAGCAACCTCTGCTTTCTTTCCACAGACACCGTTCTTTGTACATCCGGTAGCATTCAAAGTTTCTTCACATTGATAGCAGAACATTTCTTTCACCATGCTTCCTATATTTGATATCTTTTTGATACTTGTATATTAGAGATACTTGCATATAAGGAGATAAGTTTCCGAATGGATATCTACTAAGCCACAAGAAGCAGAAACAGAGTGCAGCCAGCAGATGCAGGCGGTTCCCGGAGTCACACAATAGAATACCTTAGAGGTATTCATGCAGAGAATCCCTTTGAGGTCAACTACATTTACTTCGGTGAGTGCATGACCAAACATAAGCTTAACTACGGTATAACACCCGCTTTCATTGGATATGCTGTCCTGGATTTCATCAACTATCTCCCGAACTGGAAACCTTTCTTTGAGAACCCGGGCATCCCTGTGGTTCCGACATGGAATAGTTGAAATGAGCATGATGGAACACCTGCCCTCACTTGTCGCAGACGATATCCTTGAGGAGAATATCTCACAAGTAAAAGGGCATCGGCTTCAAAGCAATGCGCAAGCTGACCGCGCACCATTGCCTGCAGTATCTCAAGGCGTCCCTTAATTGGGACTATGACGATGACCTTGACAAGCTACACCGCAGGGTCGTGCGCAGTTCAGCAGGGTTCATGGTGGGGTGGTATGAGAGTTGCTCTATACTCCCGCCTGTCCCTTCACCGCAAGATATTTCACGATTCCAGTCTAACTATTACGCGACCTTTCAACGGGTCGTCTATTTATATACTCCGAAAAAAGTGTGGTTTGAACGGATGAAAACAGGAGCCCCGGGCGTGATTTGAACACGCGGCCTAGTGATTACAAGTCACTCGCTCTGCCGGGCTGAGCCACCGAGGCATTCTGTCAGAAATGTGCTCCGCACTTATTTATGCGATGCACTCCCTTACATAGCATGATAGCAGATAAATTTTATGGTTATACGGGACCGGAGGTGTCCTATGTGGCGTGAGATATCCAGGATTGGAAAAAAACTTGTGGACAGCGGACTGGTGGAATCCCACTTCGGGAACATCAGTGTAAGGGTCGGGAACCGGATGGTGATCACACGCAGCGGCAGTGCCCTGGATGAGATAAGCGAGGACAGTGTGGTCGAGGTCAGGCTCGATGGCACATGCGCCCTGGATGTCATAGCATCATCCGAAACTATCGTGCACAGGGCCATCTATAAGAATACCCATGCCCTTGCCATTGTACACGCGCACTGTCCGTTTGCTGTCACTATGTCCCTGCTTGCGCAGGAGGACTCTATCCGGCCGGCAGACAGTGAAGGACAATACTTCCTGGGCAGCATCCCGATAGTAAGGGGCGGGATAGGCTCCGAGGAGCTCGCCATTAACATGTCCAAGGCACTTGCTTCCCACAAGGCGGCCATCCTGTACAGCCACGGGACCTTCGCCGTCGGGCGGGTGCTGGACGAAGCGTATGTCCTTACAACCCAGGTGGAGCACTCCTGCAAGATCAGGTACTGGTACGACCTGGCAGCCAAAAAGTAGGCTTGCCGTTACTATGCAAACCCTGGAAAGGATTAAATCGGAATAGAAGACATTTGGTACAATATTCATGACCTCTAACGCCCTCAGACCACTTGCCCTCAAATACCTTGAACCAATGGCAAGAGCAGCAGCAGATGCAGGCTTATCTCCGAACTCTGTTTCCGTGCTGTCACTTATCTTTGCCGCTGTTTCAGGTCTGCTCTTCTATTATTCCGGTCGTGATCCGGAGTCAGGCCCCCTGCTGGTACTTGCCGCAGGCGTGCTGGTAGCCCTCAACTCACTGCTCGATGCAATGGATGGCGTGATGGCGCGCTACATGGGTGTATCAAGCCCTAAAGGCGATTTTCTTGACCATGTCATTGACCGCTATGCAGATTCATTCATTATATGTGGCATCTTCTTTGGCGGCCACGTGCAGTGGCAGATAGGGGTCGTAACTATCGTGGGTGTCCTCATAACAAGCTATCTGGGGACCCAGGCGCAGGCGCTTAATCTGGGGAGATACTACGGCGGCATAATCGGGAGGGCGGACCGCCTGATACTTATAATGCTGGCGACACTGGTATATGCCCTGTATCCGCCCCCGGTCTATGGCCTGTCCATCCTTGGCTGGGTCATACTAATAATAGGTGTAGGTAGTCATATAACTGCATTCCAGAGGATATTCTACATCTGGAAGCAACTCAATGTACCTGTATCGGATGCCGGCCAGAAGGACTGATCCGGCAGATACAGTTCAAATCGGTAAGGAGCGTTCTTCCTCCAATGGAAAAGAGATTCGAATATCTGGAACACACGGCGGATGCCAAATTCAGGGCTTACGGAGAGTCACTCGAAGAAGCTTTCGAGAATGCAGCGTATGCCATGTTCAATGTCATGATAGACACTTCAACAGTTTCAACAGAAACCTCCTATGAAATAGAGCTGACCTCGGAGGATATTGAAGGCCTGCTGTTCAACTGGCTATCGGAAATACTGTTTGTTTTTGAGGTTGAGAACCTTGTTTTTGCAAAGTTTGCAGTTGACAGGCTTGAGCAGGATAACGATAGCTTCAGGCTTGTAGCAAGGGCCCTGGGAGAGGAGATCGATCTTTCCAGGCACAGGTTCGGTACCGAGGTCAAAGCGGCCACATATAATGGCATGAGAATAGAGAGAACGCCTGAAGGCTGGATGATACAGGCAACAGTCGACACCTGATAATTGTGTCCTCTGTCTTCGTTTTCCGGGAAGGGCTGGCCTGCGCCCCGTATTTGCAGGTCTGCAAACCTTTGACCGTTCATCTTACTCTATCATCAACATGTTCATACGTTTACAACATATAGTTCAAATCACACACTTTCACCAAGAGGAATGATCAATGTCAGAGGAAACTGAAAGCTCGGTATTCGATATACTTATAAAAATAGATGATAACACCTGGGAGGTGCCTATGGGATACAAACCAGGGATGCGCGTTCCGGGGAGGATATTCGTATCAGAGCACTTGCTGGGCATCCTGGAAAAGGAGACCATCGACCAGGTGGCGAATGTCGCAATGCTGCCCGGCATACAGAAATATTCCATGGCAATGCCGGATGCCCATCTGGGATATGGTTTCTCTATAGGCGGTGTCGCTGCATTCGACAGGGAGAACGGGATCATCAGTCCCGGAGGAGTGGGTTTTGATATAAATTGCGGAGTTCGCCTTATACGCACCAACCTTCAGGAGAATGACGTGCGTCCGAAGCTCTCCCAGTTGCTTGACGATCTCTTCGAGGCTATTCCTACAGGGGTGGGTTCCAAGAGCCGTCTGAGGGTGTCCGATGCAGAGCTGGATGACATCTTCGTCAATGGTGTCCAGTGGGCTGTGGATAAGGGATATGGCGTGAAGGAGGACCTTGACCACTGCGAGAGTGGGGGGAAGATACCCGGCGCAGACCCCTCCAAAGTAAGTGCCAAGGCCCGCAAGAGGGGAAGACCGCAGCTCGGGACGCTGGGAAGCGGCAACCACTTCCTGGAAATACAGTACGTGGATGAGATATACGATGAAGAGCTGGCCTCTGCTTTTGGTTTCCATGAAGGCCAGGTCACATTCATGATCCACTGCGGATCACGCGGCGCAGGTCACCAGATATGCACGGACCACCTGCAGGTCCTTACACAGGCCTCGAAAAAGTACAACATTTCCCTGCCCGACAAGCAGCTTGCATGTGCTCCGGCGCAGTCTCCGGAAGCCCAGGACTATTTCAAGGCGATGCTGTGTGCTGCAAACTACGCATGGGTGAACAGGCATGTCATTATGCACTGGACCCGCGAGGTATTCGAGAAGACATTTGCAGAGGAGTTCGGCGACCTGGGCATGCATCTGGTCTATGATGTGGCGCATAATATCGCCAAGCTTGAAGAACATACCGTGGACGGAAAAAAGACCGAGGTGTATGTACACCGCAAGGGTGCAACCCGTGCCTTCTCCCCGGGACACCCAGACCTCCCCGAGGACTATCGTGCCACAGGCCAGCCGGTGATCATACCCGGCAGCATGGGAACCGCATCCTACGTACTGTGCGGTACGAAAGAATCAATGGACATCAGCTTCGGAAGTGCATGCCATGGCGCAGGACGTGTAATGAGCCGCAAGAGCGCAAAACGCGAGCTTCATGGCGAGCAGGTCCGTGAGGAACTGAACCTGAAGGGTATCCAGGTACGTGCCTCCCAGCCGTCCCTTATTGCAGAAGAGGCTCCAGAAGTCTACAAGTCCAGCAGTGAGGTCGTGGATGTTGTACATGAACTGGGGATAGCCACAAAGGTCGCAAAGCTTCTGCCAATGGGAGTGATCAAAGGTTAGTGCTCCCAAAACGCAACTCCACACAGTCGATAAAATAGACAAGGCTGACTGAGTGTTTGGTCTTGGCTTTTATCCTTCTTTGTTTCCATTTTTAAAACTACACGCCCAAACTGCAGGACTGACAAAGGGCCATGCCTCATGCATGGTATTCTAAATAGGATAAGAACATGAGCAATGAGGAAACGAGAGTGTTTGAGGGGATGAATGGTTTTGCTTGGTTACAGTTACTATACCTTTGAATACAGCTACAAGCAGTTTTCTCGTTTCCTCAGGATATAATTGGTCATTATTATATATAAATCTGTTCGATATTCTTTATATACTATTTTTGTTTTATCCTGCATTTCCTGCCGGACGGACCGCTATGAATTTAATACTTATATCTTATTTATAGTTTCTATGCAGACTAATGATAAAAACCTTACAAGAGTTCGCATAATGGCGGACTTCCAGTTTGGAAAGGGCTGTGGAGACATCCTTTTCCCTGACAGTGTCACTTTCAGGCTCTCCAAGACCAAGCGTGTAAGACAGGTTTTTAATAACAGTGATCACATTGCAACAGTACGTGCAAGCGATGGGATGTTCACTCTTGGAATTGAGGGTGCACGCCGTCTGCATGATTTCCTTCCTGGGTCCCAGAAGAGGGTCGTTGTATGCGAAGATGCTGTTCCCTTCGTATCTCAGGGGAAGACCACCTTTGCAAAACACGTGACCTCAATAGATCCTGAACTCCGGGCAGGCGACGAGGTCATTGTTGTAAGCGGCTCCGACGAACTGCTGGCAACAGGCCAGCTGCTTCTCTCTCCTGAAGAGATCCTTGTTCTTGAAAGGGGAATGGCTGTTGATGTCAGGCGTGGCAGGGACCAGGCATAGGTATGGTATTAATATATCTGTATGTTTAAATATGAGAAAAATAATATAAGCAAAAGCTTATATTAACCATTACGAGCCATGACCCAGACAGAAGCAAGCCAGCCTCCGGAACGCGAGAGTACAGAAGGGGAAGTTTTCAAGACATTTGTCATCCCTGACAGGACGCGGATGGAAGAACATACTATCGTCGTAGACGGGGATGTGATCATAGGCAACCACTCCGAGATAAAGTACGGTGTAATCTCCAACTCTGCCATACTTGGCGAGAGGGTGGAAATCTCTGGTGACCTCATATCCAGGTCTGATGTGAGGGTGGATATATGGTCTCACATCAGCGGCAATATCAAAACGGATACCAATGCCTATATCGGTGAATTTGTCACCATAGACGGCAAATTGGTTGTCAAAGGGGATCTCGATGTTGGCAATGATGTCAAGATCAATGGAGGCTTTGAAGCCAAAGGCTGGATCGTGGTACGTAATCCTGTTCCTGTCATTATCTATCTTTATCTTTACATCAGTGAACTGTTAAGGCTCGGCAAGGACGAGGAAGTGGAAAAAGCCCTTAGCGAACTGTTCGATGATGAGGTTGGAGCTGTGAGTATCAACAGTATGATAATCCCGAATGGCTCCAAGATATCCATGGATTCCATCAGGGTGCCCTCAAAAGCACTTATAGGGAGCGGTTGCAGGCTTGTTGGTAATATACGTGCGACATCGCTGGAAATGGCAAATGATACCACCCTCTATGGCAGCATTCGCACGATCCAGGACATCGCACTGGGTAAGAATAACATAATCCACGGGAATATTGTTTCAAGAGGCAATGTATACATAAGTGAAAAGACCCACGTGCTGGGTGAGATCAATGCACAGGCCATCAGGATCCATGAAAGCGCCCGTGTGGACGGCGTGATGCGTGCTTCAGGTGGTATTGTGTTCGAACGAGAGGAAGATAAAGTTCTCAGCGAAAAGGAACTGATGCAACTTAATATTTAATAGGGTGTCCCTGTTTCAGGCTATGGTTAAAACGAATGTTGAGGGCTGTTTATGAGCTCCAGTGAATTACTAGACTTTCTTGATCTTGTACTCAGGTTGTGCATTTTTCTGGTAGCATTAATGATATCCAGTTTGCTTATCAGGATCGATGCAGACGTGATCCGTTCCAGAATCTACGTATCCTTCAGGAAACTGAAAGGAGCGTTCGTATTGCTTACAGTGGGTTTTATGTTCTATCTTGCAGAAACCTTCATAGATCTCAGTGGTCCGGTAGCGTCAGCCAGTGGTAATAGCCTGCTCACCGGAGTGCTGTCCATTACTTTCCAGGCACTGGTCCTCTTTTTCCTGTATCATCTGTACGTGGCTATAAGAGTCCCGGACAGAAGAATTCTCTGAAGGCCCTGTTCACGGGCTTTTACCTTCTTTGTTTTGTTTGCAGTTGAATAAGGTTTATATCTATGGATCCAATCCATAAGCAGATCTAAAATAAGTTAAAATAAGTTTGTACATTATATAGCACACAAGGTGTTTACATGACAGATCCTTTAATCTCACGATCCTCATCCCACGAGAATGTGGTCCAGAAAGATGCGAAGTACGTGATGCAGAACTATGGCCGGCAGCCCCTGGTACTGGAAAGCGGCAGTGGCTGTATGGTCCGTGATATCGATGGCAACGAATATATTGACTGTGTTGCGGGCATCGCAGTGAACAATGTGGGGCACAGCCACCCCAAGCTGGTGGAAGCGATAAAGAAGCAGGCAGAAAAGCTGATGCATGTTTCCAACATCTATTACACAGTGCCCCAGGCAGAACTTGCCGAGAAGCTCGTCCAGCTTACGGGCATGTCCCGCGTGTTCTTCTGTAACTCAGGCACTGAGGCAGTAGAGGCTGCAATGAAGCTTGCACGCGCCAAGACCGGGAAGACGGAATTCGTGGCGGTCGAGCATGCATTCCACGGGCGTACCATGGGCGCGCTGTCGCTCACGTACAAGGAAATGTACCGTGCACCCTTCAAGCCGCTTGTCCAGGAGGAGAAGTTCGTGCCCAGCAATGATGCACAGGCGGTTGCGGATGCTATCACTGGCAAGACCGCAGCGGTTATCGTGGAGCCTATCCAGGGCGAGGGAGGGATAAACATCCACAGCGATGCATATCTCAAAGAGGTCCGTAAGATATGTGACGATACAGGAACCCTCCTCATCTTTGACGAGGTACAGACCGGCTTCGGCCGGACCGGTAAGTGGTTCTGCAAGGAGCATTCCGGTGTCGAGCCTGACATAATGACCATGGCGAAGGCAATGGCCGGCGGCTTCCCAATGGGCGCCATAGCAGCCCGTGAAGGTATCTCCTTTGAGCGCGGCCAGCACGCAGCTACCTTTGGAGGCAATCCTCTTGCATGCGCAGCAGCTCTCGCTTCCATCGATATCATTGAAAAGGAAGACCTCCTCCGGCATGCAACCGAAATGGGCGACTACTTCATGAGCCGCCTGAAGAAGATCCCTCTGGAGGGTGTCGTGGATGTGCGTGGCCGCGGGCTCATGATAGGTGTCGAGCTGGACCGTAAGTGTGCTGACATTGTGGACTTTGCACTGAAGAAGGGTGTACTGCTCAACTGCACTTCCGAAAAGGTATTGCGTATTGCCCCTCCCCTGACAATAACGAAGGAACAGATCGACTCGGTGGTGGCTGTACTTGAGCAGGCCTGAGCTGGTAAAGAAGGAAATAGCCGGCATAGCAGAATATGTACCGGGAAAGTCGATCGAGGAGATAGCCCGCAAGTATGACCTGGACCCCGCTTCCATCATAAAGCTTGGATCAAATGAGAATGTCCTGGGGCCATCTCCCCGGGCCATCGGGGCTGTCACTGCCTGTGTAAAGGCTATCAATATCTATCCTTCAGCCGATGCTTTTGAACTTGTGGAGGCGGTCTCGGCATACACGGGTTTCCCGACAGAGAACATCTGTGCAGCAGGCCCTGGCATGGACGGTCTGCTTGACAACCTGATGAGACTGATGATATCTCCCGGCGACGAGGTGATAATCCCTCTGCCCACATTCTCATACTACGAGATAGCGGCCCGTGCTAACGGTGCGATCCCGGTCTTTGTGCGGTCCGGTGAGGACTATGCTTTCGACATCGAAGGTATACTCAATGCAGAGTCGGAAAGGACCAAGATAATATTCCTCTGTTCCCCTAACAATCCTACAGGGAGGCTTGTGGGCGAAACTGACCTGCGCAGGATACTTGAGCACACGCGGGGCCTGGTCTTTGTGGATGAAGCCTACGTGGAATTTGCAGACCGCAATCTTTCCCATCTGCTGAACGAGTATGACAACATCGTCATTGGACGGACCCTTTCCAAAGCCTTTGGCCTTGCAGGCATGCGTCTGGGCTATGGCCTGATGCCTTCCTGGCTCAGGTCCCAGTATCTGAAGATAGCAACCCCTTTCAACATCAGTTTGCCTTCCATAGCAGCGGGTGTTGCTGCACTCTCCGATGCTGCCTACCTGCAGGAAAGTATCCGGTTCACACGCGAGGGACGCGCCTTCCTTCTAAAGAACATTCCTTTCCGGGTGTATGACTCGCAGGCGAATTTCGTACTTGTGGACGTTGCTCCCCTGAAATCCAGGGATGTGGGTGAAGCCCTGCTGAAAAAAGGAATAATAATCAGGGACTGCAAGTCTTTCAGGGATGCAGGCGACTCTCTCATACGTGTGACAGTGGGTACGCCTGAGCAGAACGAAAAGCTTGTTGCAGCCTTTAAAGAGGTTTCAGTTCTCTGAACTGTAAACCCTCTCTATTTTCATCAACGGGTAATTCAATTGAGCATCATATGCAAGTCTTACGTCAGCAAGAGCTGAATTGTAACTGACGGTAATCCTCACGTCCAGCATCCTGCCCTCAAGTTCGCAGTAACCGAACTCGCTGTTCAGTTTTGAACGTACCATGTTCCTGTCAATGGAGACGCTGATGCTTTTTACAAAAGGCTGCACTGAGATGCTCTCCTGTATTGCTCTCTCCAGGCTGTCTGCGGTTCTCAGGCTGATAGGTGAGCCTGTGAACTGGTGATAGAGTGCACCAAGCTTGATACCGGCCTCAAAAAGGGCATTGTCCCTGTCTGTGACTTTTTCCATCAGGCATCAACCTTCCTTTCTCCGTTTCTCCTGAAGACTGGCGAGATCACGTAGATCAGCATGACTGCCAGCAGCAGGGATGCCAGTGCATGCGTGTATTCTGTGTTAACGGGATAAGAGAGCACTGTAATGATGAAGAGCAAGCCGACCGGACCTACATGCGCGGGCTTCCTTGCTTTCATATATGTCACTTTGCTGATCATCAGCAGTCCGATAACGAGTGAAAGCAGGATCATAAGTCCGCTGTGGAAATATCTCTCTCCTGCCAGTACGTATGCCGAAAGAATGATCCCTCCTGCCGTTATAGGAAGCCCTTTAAAAGAAGGGAGTCCCTGATGGGCGGTGTTGAACCTTGCCAGCCTGAGAATGCCACAGAAGAAGTAAAAGCAAAGTGCTCCAAGCAACAGGTATGATGCCTCCGCGCCTGCTGCAGCATATACTAGTGCCACAGGGGCAAGCCCGAAAGAGATAACATCTGCAAGGGAATCCAGGTTGGCGCCTATCTCACTGCCGGAGAACAGCCTTGAAAGATAGCCATCAGCACCATCTGCGACAGCGGCCGCCAGTATGAGCACGGGTGCAAGGTATGTAAAACCGTTCTGTACAAGTACCACAGCCAGCAATCCTAATAGGGAATTGAGCAGTGTTACCAGATCAGCTATTTTTAATGTCTGTATTATTGTGTTCACTTCCATTTTTGTTGGGCTGTAGCTGTTATACTTGTGGTGACCTGCCATTTTTTCTGTAAACGATATCAAAATTATCATGAGCAGCCAGGATCTCGCTGTTCTCAACATCACGACTGTCCACATCATGCTTATAAGCTATGACCGTCATGCCTGCAGTGACCTTATCTCCTTTCTTGCAGAGGATGTCAAAGTTCTCAGGGATTGTCACATCGACTCTTGAGCCAAAGCGTATCATTCCTAACCTTTCACCTCTTACCATGTGGTCTCCCACCTGCACATAGGAAACTATTCTCCTGGCCAGGGTTCCGGCGATCTGGACAACTTCTACTATCCCGTGCTCGGTATCGATGAATATGTGGTTGCGCTCATTTCTTTCCGAATCCTTGAAGAAAGCAGGGATGTATCCGCCTTTCTTGTATTCGATGGCGACCACCTTGCCGGTCAGGGGTGCCCTGTTGACATGAACATTGTGGACATTCATAAAGATGCAGACCTTCCGTCCTCTGATGTCGACAACTTTGCCGTCAGCAGGTGCTGTCATGCTGCTGCAGCAATACTCTACCTCTCTCTCAGGATCCCTGAAAAAGAAGACGAAGAAGATCAACCCTGCTATTCCGAGAACTGTGATCATGCCCATGTATGGCAGATACAAGGTCGTATGTGCGATGGCAGCAAGCGTACTGATGACAACAAGGGCCATTATCCATGGAGCAGAACCTTTAGCAAGCATTTAATCGTTCCCTGTTACTCTTTCATATATGCTGTGAACGTATCCTGTAACCATATACCATATACCTTCGATGAGATCGACAAGCTCGGGCAGTATGCGCATGACCACATATGCTATGGCAAAAAGGGCGATGCCGGACCCTGCTTTTGCAATCGTGTGGTGTGCTATTTCAAAGCTGTTTGGGCCGAACCATTGGTAGGCATATGCGACAATCACGAATACATCTCTTATTATATTTAAAGCATATATTATAGGTACTGATACCATAAATGCTGCTACCAGCTTTTTGAGTGGCGCATTCACAGAAGCAATAAGACCTATGAACAGTGCAATGCTCTCTATTGCCGTGCAGGCAAGTATTATCTCTACCTGGTATCCATTCAGGGCTATTTTGTTCCATGCAGCCATTTCAGCCGGATGTCCCAGAACCTGCAGTACCCAGAAGACATTATCCGTCACAAGGGATATTATCCATGTATTGAGGAACTCCATCTGTGCGAAGGGGAAATAGAACAAAGAGGCAAGTGCTGTTGCTACGGTTGCCATGGATGTGACATCAACGGACCCGTCGCCTATAAGCCTTAACGACCTGTACTCCTTGAACATATTATAGGCCAGCAGCAGGCAAATGATGCCCACGATGATGACCAGCACTACATTAACATAGTCCCCTATTTCGATAAAGTGCATTGGCTGATAGAACCAGTGTATGGAAAAGAATCCCCATCCTATAGCCCCAAGCAATTTACGTATTCTTCTTTTTTTTGATAGCAGTGAGCAGGCTAACATGAACGCCACCGCAACCCATAGTACATTTTCTATCATTTACAAGCACCTTTAATAGGTATGCCCCTATATATGGAATGTAGCGTATTAATCTTTTGTTCGTATGTGTGCTGATACTCCAAAACTGACAGTGGATGCTGTTATTATTTACAATGGCAGGATCGTTCTGGTTCAACGCAAAAACCCGCCTTTTGAGGGAAAGTTCGCTTTGCCTGGTGGTTTTGTGGACATAGGTGAAACAGTGGAAAGTGCAGTGATCCGCGAGGCACGGGAGGAAACCGGCCTTTCAATAGAAATAGTTAAGTTACTTGGGGTATATTCTAACCCTCTGCGCGATCCGAGGGGACATACGGTAAGTATATGCTATCTTTCACAGGGCCACGGAACCCTGGAGGCTGGCTCTGATGCAAAGGATGTGTTCCTGTTCGGTGTTAATGATTTGCCTGAAATGGCTTTCGATCATAATATGATACTAGAGCAGGCAAGAGGTGAAATCAATGGAATTCTGTCCAAAATGTAAGACTATGATGGTTCCTGTAAAAGGTGCGTTCAAATGCAGGAATGCAAAATGCGGATATGTGAAAGAGAAAGATGCTGGCCAGGGATCACTGCTGTCAAAGGCAGCGCGTTCAGACAGAGAGGTCACGGTGCTTGAAGGCAACACGGACCAGGGCCTGCCCACCACGTCAGTAAGATGTGAGGAGTGCGGCCATAATGTAGCATACTGGTGGCTTCGCCAGCTCAGGTCGGCAGATGAATCGGAAACCCGCTTCTTCAAATGCACAAAATGTGGTGCCACCTGGCGTGAGTATGATTAATATATCACTAATATCTATAACAGTGTATAATAACCACGTGATAAAAAGGCTTGTGTTTGGAAGTCTTTACAGGCTTTCTGTTTATAAAAACAAAGCTTTTATTAGTTAATGGATATAATGACCTAGAAATCCAATTTATTTGGCGGAGAATCCAGATGTTCAAGGCAATAATCGATGCAGATATCTTAAAGACTTCCATAGAGACGCTTTCCGTTCTTGTCGATGAGGCAAGGTTCAGAATATCTCCTGAAGGCATTACCGTCAGGGCCGTTGATCCTGCCAACGTGGCAATGGTCAGCTTCGAGCTAGGCTCAGACGCATTTGACGAATACAGTGCCGATGACTGTGAGATAGGCCTGGACCTCTCCAAGATCAACGACATATTCGGTGTTGCCGGCAAGGAGGACAAGCTCAGCATGGAGCTTGACGAGATGTCCCAGAAGATGTCTCTCCATATCGGTGGCCTCTCCTATACTCTGGCACTGCTCGATCCTTCCACCATCAGGGCGGAGCCAAGGATCCCGCAGCTTGAACTTCCCACAGAGGTCGTCCTTAACGGCAAGGACCTTCTCAAGGCTGTTAAAGCCGCCGAGAAGATAAGCGACCACATGTTGCTGGGTATTGAGGATGATACTTTCTATATGGAAGCCGAGGGAGACACTGACCGTGTGAGGCTGGATATAACCCGTGACCAGCTCATCGACCTCAAGGCAGGGGACGCTCGTTCATTATTCTCGCTGGATTATCTCTCCGATATTGTTAAGCCCGCTTCCAGGTCCAATGAGGTCACTGTAGAGCTGGGCAAGGATTTCCCTGTAAAGATAGGCTTCACTATAGCAAACGGCGCAGGCAGGATCGGATATTTGCTGGCACCGCGCATTGAATCAGATTAAGGCCTATGGATAACAAGGACTTTGCATTATATCCGTACACTACAGAGGCTGCCAGATATGTGGCAAGCCTTGATTTTTCCCTTGACAGCCTTATATCCTCCCGTGCAATGGACTCTGCGAGGGCGCGCGGCAAGGAGCGGGTACTGCAGTCGATCGCAGGGGAGATAGTAAAACCTGCCCTGTCCAACTCAGATGAGAGGAAGCTGCTCATCGAACTCCTGTCCTATCCTTTCTCAAGGATCCTGGTCTCATGCATAGACGACCCTTTTCTCACAAGACGCTACTCGCTGGCCGAGGCAGTGGCATCTTACAGGGCCCTCAGGACCATGGGCGCTGCCTTTCTCGGTGAGTTCTCCCTTGATTTCAACATCCATGCCGAAGTAAAGGATTCGGTGGTCAGGATCCACTTCACAGACTACATCAGGCTTGCCAGCTCCCTCAAGGCTATGGAATGGAAGCTTGTGAACCGAAAGCTTGACCACGGCTATGTGACCGTGTCCAGGGAGGAGTTCGCCCGCCTCCTGCAGGAAGGTATCAGGCACAGGATAGAAAGCACTCTTCCTATGCAGGTGCCTGAAGGTGTATGCGAGTCATGCCAGCCATATGTCGCAGATATCATGGATGCCCTGAACGAGCGCAAGAGCCGTTTTGAGGGTTCTGAGTTCCAGACCGTTGAGGCTGGCCTTTTCCCGCCCTGTATCACGCGCGCCATATCGCAGTCCCAGGCAGGTGTCAACCTCGCACATTCCATGAGATTTGCAATGACCTCCTTTATGCTTGGGATCGGCATGTCAGTGGATGATATCATGAATCTTTTCACATCATCCCCGGATTTTGACGCTGAGAAAGCCAGATACCAGGTGGAGCATATAGCAGGCTCATCAGGCACCAGTTATAAGCCCCCTTCCTGCGCAACCATGCAGACCTATGGCAATTGCTATGCACCGGATGAGACCTGTAAGAGGATAAGCCATCCGCTGAACTACTATCGCCGTAAGATGTGGTTCAGGAACAGGGACGCGGTCAAAGAAAAAGAAGAGCAGCCTTCGGAAGGAGCTGAGGCACTTCCCGATACTGCCCGCAATTAGCCCTTAGTGAGTCATTATTCAGACTTATCGGCGCTTGTATTCCCTGCACTTATTCACAAAGGCCTTCACAGGGAAAGCAGCCGGATGCGCATGCATGTAGCTTGCAAGTGAGTTGTGCTCAGTGATCCCATCCTTTCCGTCCCTGATGCCTTTGCCTCTTTTCATCTCGTAGGCCAGTTTTGCATCGCTGGCGCAATTAGTTACAGAATAATGGAACTCATGTCCTCTGACGCTGCCCTTGATGAAGTCCCCTTTTGCTGTCCCTTCTGTATAGCCCAGGGCCTGCAGTTTCTTTGTCATGATGGTTTCTGCCGGGAAGAGGTTTGCGGTCCTGTATGTCCTGCCCTCCACCTCATAAGATGTGGAAAGATACTGGAGCCCGCCGCATTCCCCATATATGGGCATGCCGTCCGCTGAGAAGTCCCCGAGGACCCTTGTTGTCCTTGAACTCTCAAGCTCCTCCAGATGCAGTTCCGGGTATCCTCCGCCAAAGTACATGCCGTCAACTTCCGGCACCTCTCCCTTGATGGGACTGAAGGGTACGATTTTAGCACCTGCTTCCCTGAATGAATCGAACATTTCCTGGTAGTAGAAACAGAATGCACTGTCCATGGCCACACCTATCCTCACATCCGCTGCTGGCAGTTCTTCCAGCGGGACTGCTTCAATGTCAGGTGCGCTCTCTGCAATGGATATAATGGCGTCAAGATCGATGTTCTGCTCTATGAACTCTACAAGCGCTGTGGTATCAAAGTCCTGTTCATGTGCCATATAAAGGCCGAGGTGCCTGGAGGGCACACTGATGTCCTGGTTACGTGGCAGGGCTCCAACCACGGGTATGTCTGGAATGCAGTCAGTGATCATCTTTTTATGCTTGGGACTGCCCACACGGTTGAGTATCACTCCTGCGATGTTGACGTCTTTGTCAAACCCGGAGAATCCCTTGATAAGTGCTGCGGCACTGCGTGACATGCCGTGGACGTTGACTACGAGGATGACCGGCACCCCCAGCGTCTTGGCCACATGTGCGGAACTGGCTATCTCCGTTGAGTCCATGCCGTCAAAAAGCCCCATGACGCCTTCGATTACATTGATATCGTTATTGTTTGCATATCTTGAGAATGTGCGCCTGACCCCTTCCACCTGCATCATGAAGGTGTCCAGGTTCCTTGATGGCTTGCCACATATGGCTGTATGGTAGGTGGGGTCGATGTAATCAGGTCCTACCTTGTATGGTTGCACATCCATCTGTCTCTTTTTGAGGGCCGCCATTATTCCCATGGACACCGTGGTCTTTCCGACGCCGCTGTGTGTCCCGGCGAGCAGTACAGCTTTTGTCATGCAGGGTAGTTCGTCAAATATGTATATATGTATTATTCCTGCAGTCATTCAAAATGGTTAAATAAAGAATGTCTATCTACCTACTATGAATCCCTCCGGGTCTCACAGGACACTTACCGATCCCTTCGGGCGCACGGTAAGAAGTCTGAGAATGTCCATTACCAACAGGTGTAACCTTAACTGTATCTATTGCCATAACGAAGGGGACCATGGAAGCATCGGAGAGATGTCGGTGGAGACTATTGCCAATATAGTTAAGGTGGCAGCAGAATTCGGTGTGGACCGGCTCAAGATCTCCGGAGGAGAGCCTCTTATAAGGCAGGATCTGGAGGAGATACTCTCAGCACTGCCTCCGCTGAGGGATGTGTCCCTGACCACCAATGCAACATTGCTAAAAGGAAGGGCAAGCTCCCTGAAGGAAGCAGGACTGGACAGGATAAATGTAAGCCTTGACACCCTGGATTCCGGTAAGTTCCGGATGATAACCAGGTGCAAGCGGGATATTCTGCCGTCTGTTCTTGAAGGTATTGACGAAGCTGTAAAGGTGGGCCTTGCACCTGTAAAGATCAACATGGTGCTTCTGAAGGATATTAACGAGGCAGAGATCGAGAAGATGCTCGAGTTCACAAAGAAGTATAAGGGCGATGTGATACTGCAGCTCATCGAGCTGATGAACTTCCGTGATGCAGCCCCTTACCATGTGGATGCGGACAAGGTGGAGGAAGAACTATTGCATCATGCCACTGATGTGAGTACACGTACCATGCACCACAGGAAGAAATATATCATCAATGGTGCTGAGGTCGAGTTCGTCCGCCCTGTTGACAACACGGAATTCTGTGCAAACTGCAACCGGCTGCGTGTTACTGCGGACGGTAAGCTCAAGCCGTGTTTGCTGGCTAACACTGATCTTGTGGATGTCTCCCATGCAAGCCCCGAGGAACTGCCCGATCTGTTCCGGCTTGCAGTTAGCAGAAGGGTGCCCTTCTACGGGCATGAAAGATACAGTCTGGAGTGATAAAAATGGAAGTAGAACTGATAGTTGACGGGAAAGTGATCGAGATCAACCGCTTTGTCCAGGAATTCCTGGGAAGCACTGTAGCTGGTGCTGCGGGCACCCTGCGGGGTGTTGGGGACGATTGCAGGGAGATCAGGATAACTGTCAAAAAGTGAGTCTGGCCTGCTCACCTGCTGTTTTTCTTACTTCAGAACATCTGCCTAGATAAGGTGCTCGATATCCGGGAGGTCTATGGGTGATGTAGAATCCAGTGATAGAGGTGTCACGGATATGTGTCCTTTCTGCACCAGTGCATTGACATCCGTGCCCTCCTCATCCACCATGGAAAGGTCGCCGGCTATCCAGTAATATGGCCTGCCCCTTGGGTCGTGCCTTTCTTCCACTTCGGTCCTGAACAGCTTCCTGGCGAGGCGGGTGATCTCTATCTCGGTGTCCGTCTCAACAGTGTATGGTATGTTAACGTTAAGCAGGTCAACCTTTTCAGGAAGGCCATGTTTGAGCACATTGCGCGCTATCCTGTTCACTACCTTGATGGCGACCTCGAAGTCGTGTTCATAGTCCCGGTTATCATCGAACTTCAGTCCCTCTTCCTTTACCTGGATCGAGGCTGCAATTGCCGGAATGCCGTAACTGGCACCCTCAAGCGCCGCGCCGATAGTGCCTGAGGTGGTCACTGTGTCAGTACTGATATTCTCTCCGATGTTAAAGCCTGACAGGATGAGATCCGGCTTTTGCTTCATGATCGTGAACATGCCGATTATCACGGAATCGGTGGGAGTGCCGCCTATCGCATTGACCTCAATGCCGTCCACCCTTGTCTTGGTGACCCTGAGCGGCTCAAAAATGGATATGGAGCGACCTACGCCGCTCTGCTGCATCATAGGTGCGGCCACGGTAACATCTCCGAGATCGGCCACGCTCCTGTAGGCAGCCCTTATTCCTGCGGAGTATACTCCGTCATCATTGGTCAGAAGGATCTTACTGGACATGAGCATACCTTTGCGGATATGTATATTAAAACTAATGGGTAAAACAGGAATGTAAGGTCAATGGGGAGTCCTCGCCGGAAAAATCATACGTTGGCGAAGATCCTCTTCTTATCCTTTGATTTGATACTGGCATCAGAGCCTTCAGGAAGATCCGCAAGGGCTTTTACCTTCTCAATGACCTCAATGTCCTCGCTCATCTCATCGAGCTTACTTATTATGTCGCAGATCGTCGCATTCTGCTCTTCGCTGAGGCACTTGTTATCTTTTATGATCTCCAGGAGTATTGAAGCGTCGTCCAGCACCTGGGCAGCGATGGTCCTTTCCATGTACTGTCTGGCTATTGCGGAATCACTTGCCTTGAGAGTAAGGTTAAACTCATTGAGTTGAGTTTCGAACAACCCGACATCGTAATGGGCACTCCTGAAGATCTTCTTAACATAGTCTTCCCTGTAGACCTGTTTTGAGTTCTTCAGGACTTTAAGGAGCTTTTTATAATCCATTATCTCTCGTCCGTTTTCAAACCCGGCTTGCAGGTTAGTATCATCAGCTATTGTTTTTCAGATACTCTTGCTGAGTGATCTGCGCTTGAACTCCAGATTGATCTCAGACTCGGCAGAAATAATCGGGATGGCCATTAATGCGGTGTATGATTCACTGAACTGTGCGCCATTGACATCATAGTCGGATTCAACATCGATACCATAGTCCTTATTCTCTTCGATGATGGGATCGCAAAGATATACCTGCAGGTTACCGCCCGCATCCATGAATACAGAAGGCCTTACTCCGGAGTTGTTGTACTCTTCGACCAATCCTCTAAAGATTAAAGACATGTATCGCATTGATTCCATTAGGTCATCACCACTTATGCAATTTCCTGACCATGCATTTATAGGTAATGTCCTCGATTTTCGACTTATGTACTTTTATTTAGTACGTTATGTTCATAAAAATCTTACTTAATATCAGTTTCTGTAATATCTCTGATAGTCAGATGCTCAGGAAGGGATGTATATTTATATAAGTGCTCTTATTATTCCTCCCGAATCTGCTGATAAGAAATGTTTTTAATCATTAGGTTGTACTTGAAAGAATTAATTTCATTAAACGATCATCTAAGTTGGAGTAATTATGCTTGAGGATGAGTATCAACTTGATTTTTTTTCCGAAAACGGTTTTGTCCGTAAGCAATGTTCAAAATGCGGAAAATTCTACTGGACAAGGGACCCTGAGAGAAGCACATGCGGGGATGCCCCGTGTGACCCATATTCCTTCATAGGCAGCCCTGTCTTTAACAGGAAGTTCGACCTTGCCGAGATGAGGGAGTATTACCTTAAGTTCTTTGAGGACCGCGGCCACACAAGGCTTGAGAGGTATCCTGTGGTTGCCAGGTGGAGGGACGACATCTACCTTACCATTGCATCCATCGCAGACTTCCAGCCCTTCGTCACATCTGGCCAGGTCCCGCCTCCGGCCAATCCCCTGACCATATCCCAGCCATGCATACGTCTCTCGGACCTTGATGCAGTGGGAAGGAGCGGGCGTCATCTCACGACCTTTGAGATGATGGCTCACCACGCCTTCAATAAGAAAGACGAGGAAATATACTGGAAGGAAAGGACAATGGGACTGTGCGACGAACTGTTCAACTCACTGGGAGTTGACCCTCTTGCAGTCACCTACAAGGAGGAGCCCTGGGCAGGAGGTGGGAACGCCGGTCCCTGCGTAGAGGCACTCATAGGCGGCCTTGAGGTTGCCACACTGGTGTTCATGGATCTCCAGCAATCAAAGGATGGGACCATCCCTATCAAGGGCGAGACCTACCGCAAGATGGACAACTATATCGTGGACACAGGATACGGCCTTGAGCGCTTTGTATGGGCTTCCAAGGGCTCTCCCACAATATATGATGCTGTCTTCCCGGGTATTGTCAACGAGCTCATGCAGCTCGCAGGCCTTGAGCACGAGATCGATGATCCGGAGTATGCCAACATCCTTGCCCAGAATGCACGCCTTGCAGGGCTCATGGACGTGAGTGAAAAGGCAAATCTCCTTCAGCTGCGCAAACAGGTGGCATCCAGCATTGGTACCTCGGTGGAGAAGCTTTCTGCCATCATGGAACCTGTTGAGAGCGTGTATGCTATCACGGACCACACCCGCTGCCTGACATTCATGCTTGCTGACGGCGTGATCCCGTCCAACGTGAAAGCAGGCTATCTTGCCCGCCTTGTGCTGCGCAGGACCCTCAGGATGATGAAGGACATGGACATCGATGCCTCACTGGCCGATATTGTGAACATGCACATCCGGAATCTGCCAGAGTATCCTGAGTTCGCCGAAAAGTTGGATGTTATCGAAGACATCCTTGCCCATGAGGAAAGGAAGTTCGACGAAACACTTGAGCGCGGCAAACGCATGATCCAGAAATCCGCCAAGCACTACAAGTCCACCGGTGAGAAGATTCCCCTGGCTACGCTTATTGAGATGTATGACAGCCACGGCATCCCTCCTGAGATCTCAAAGGAGGCTGCTTCCGAGATGGGTGTCGAGGTAGAGCTCCCGGACAACTTCTACTCCCTGGTGGCAGAGGGTCACAGCAAGGCAGAGGCAAAGGAAGAGAAAGTGTTCCCGTACATGGAGCGCGTGGAGAAGCTGCCGAAGACAAAGCGCCTCTTCTACGACGAGCCCACCAGGATGAAGTTCGAAGCTGTGGTGCTTGACGTTTTCGACAACCACCTTGTGCTTGACAGCACGCTCTTCTATCCGGAGGGCGGCGGACAGCCTGCGGACCACGGAACCATAACGGTCTACGACAATGTCCTGAAAGTCATCGACGTACAGGTGGTCAGTGGCGTGATCGTGCACATAGTTGAAGGGATCGAGGATGAACTCCACCTTCGCAAAGGCGATCTGGTTGTCGGTAAAGTGGACGAGGAAAGGAGGATGGCCCATGCCTGTCACCACACTGCAACGCACATAGTCAACGATGCAGCAAGAAAGGTGCTTGGTGATCATGTCTGGCAGGCAGGTGCGCAGAAAAGCACGGATCGTGCCCGCCTGGACATCTCCCACTACAAACGCATCACCCCCGAAGAGCTGAATCGCATAGAGCTAATCGCAAATCGCACGGTTATGGAGAACCAGCGTGTCACAGCCGAATGGCTGGACAGGATAGAGGCGGAGAAGAAATACGGCTTCAAGCTGTACCAGGGAGGGGTCCCTCCAGGAAACAGGATACGTGTGCTCAAGGTAGCTGATGACGTGGAGGCCTGCGGAGGTACCCACTGCACCAGCACAGGTCTTGTGGGACCGATAAAGATTCTCAAGACCGAGCGCATCCAGGACGGTGTCGAGCGAATAGAGTATGCTGCCGGTCTTGCTGCAGTGAGGGCCACTCAGAGGATGGAGGAATGCCTGAACCAGTCCGCAGAGGCCCTGAGAGTTCTGCCGGAGCACCTTCCAGCAACCATCGACCGCTTTTTCAATGAGTGGAAGGAGTTCAAGAAGGACAATGAGCGCCTGAAAGACGAGCTTGCGCGTATGCGTGTGAGCCGGATGGCAGACAGCGCCTGCGTTATCGGCGGCATGCGGGTAGTAGCAGAACTGGTGCCAAATGCGGACGCTGACGAGCTTGTCAAGATAGCAGGCGAGCTTGCCGGGAACAAGGATGTCATTGCCATTCTTGCAAGCGATTGTAGCGGTGTCAAGATAGTGGTAGCTGCAGGCGAGGATGCGCTTAAGGCAGGCGCAGATGCCGGGAAGATCGTTTCCACAATGTCCAGGACAGTGGGCGGTGGTGGTGGCGGTCGTCCTAACATGGCCCGCGGTGGCGGTCCTGAGTCTCTCAGGATCAACGACTCCCTGCAGACTGGAATCGACCTGCTCAAGCAGCAGTTGAAGGCAAACTGAGGTGCTGCATGATCCCCGGGGAAATTCGGCAGTTCTTCTCTTCCCAGTTCGGCAAGTCCCTTGTAGTCAAGGGCAAGCCCGGGACCGGCAAGACTACTTTCGTATTCGGGATACTACATGAGTTATGCCCCGGCGGGAACTGCATCTACATATCCCCCCGGATAGATAAGTCCTCATCATACGGCAAGTTCCCCTGGATAGAGGGGGATTTCAATAACAATGAGGATTTCCTGAGGATGCTCGCCTCCCGCATCAAGGCAATATGGGAGTCAAGCGACTCAAAGCCCATGATCGTTGTGGACTCCATTGACTCTCTCAGCATTGCCACCACAAGGTCTGTACACTGGGAGGAGAACAAGTTCGAGCTGGAACGCCTTCTCATGGATTTCTCAAGGAAGGTCAATGCCGACCTTGTGATGATCACGGAAAAGACCGATATCGACTCACTGGACTACCTTGTCGACGGGGTGGTCTCTGTCGAGATAACCGAAATGGCGGGAAGCGATATCCGTAAGATCCATCTGCTCAAGCTGCGCGGTGTTGGCATGTCCCAGTCAAGGTACCTGTTCACCCTGCATAACGGAACGTTTACCAGTTTTGAGCCTTTCAGGGTCTCATATCCCGAACACACTTTGATCCCCTCTCCTGTGACGGACCCTGCTCACAGTAAGATATCCACCGGCAGCCCTGACTTTGACGAGATACTGGGCGGCGGCTACCAGAAGGGGAGTTTCAACCTCTTCGAGATAACAAGCGGTGTGGGCGATTCATTTTACAGTATCCTGCTACCGACCTTCATAAACCACCTGAACATGGGCAGGGCTATGCTTAGCATTCCCACTGAAGGGACCAGTGTTGAGACTGAAAAGAGAATGATCTCTCCCTTCACCAATGAGGCCAATTTCTCCCGCCAGTTCAAGGGATTCGAGATACGTGACCAGAAGGGTCGCATGCCCGCTTATGTGGAAGCTTTCTCAGGCAACCTGTACAAGGATATGGAGATATTCTACCAGTCAAAGCACGAGATGATACACCAGTTAGGCTCTCCTCTTCTTGACTACATAGGTCTTGACAGCATGGAGTACAGTTATGGCTGGGAGAACATAGGCGCTGTGATAGGACAGATCGCTTCCGTTACAAAGACCACCGAGAACATCGTGGTCGCCGTTGCAAAACACGGCCAGAAGATCACTGACTCCGTGGCTCATATGGCCACCACCCACTGGAAGTTCGAGAACGTGGATAAGACCCTTGTAATGTACGGGATCGTCCCAAAGACAGGCATGTATGTGGCCGAGATGGATTTCAGCTCGGGTTATCCCCAGGTCAGGCTTGTTCCGATCAAGTGATTCTTTCTCTTATTTCTTTTTTCCACTACACCCCAAACATTAATATGAATATAGCACTAATATTTACAAAACAAGTTTAAAAGGTAAATGATAATGGATGATCAGACTAAGGAAATCCTGGCAACTCTAAGGGACGAGTTATCAGATAAGAGTTCACTGTTCTTTGCCCAGGTTGACAGTTCTGTCGAGCGCTTAGTCTATCTTCATGTTTACGATGTACTCCGGAACGACCCTGCAAGAAATGTCGTGTGGCTGTGCCTCAATTATCCACGTGATAAGGTGCTGGGGAAGTTCAAGGATTTCGGGTTCGATGTTAGTGACCTTATGGACCGGTTCTTCTTCATTGATGTTGAAGTGCCAGGCAAGCCGCCACAGCAGGGGACCTTTTACTGCAGCTCGGTTGCGGACTACACCAAGATGGCATCCCATATATCAAACCTATTTGAGAGGGATGCCCGCGCCCTGTTGGTAATGGACAACATGAACGTGCTGGCCACCGATACCATGCAGGTGGTCGAGACCTTTATGCAGTTCGTGGAGAAGAAAGTGCATGAGAAAGAAGGCGCCATCGCCTCTATGCTTCTGAAGGATATACTTTCCCAGGAGAATGAAATACTGGTAAAGTCCTTTTTTGATGTTATCCTCGATGTGACCAGTATCGGTGAGGTGCACACCCAGATCGGGCTCAAGGATTTTGATTTCAGGTACATGGTGGAGGATGGCTCTATCAGGCTGGAATATGCCCGCAGGAAAGTCAAGAGGGACCGGCTGAAGATCCTCATAGTGGATGACGAGCCTGACATACCGGAACTGCTGAAGTTATCCCTCATCAGCGAGCCCTATGATTTCCTGGTAGCCTATAACGGTCAGGAGGCGATCGATATCACCCTGAAGGAACATCCTGACCTGATATTACTTGACATCATGATGCCTGACATGGACGGGTATGAGGTTGTCGAGCAGCTCAAGAACAGCAAGACGGCTAATGATATTCCTGTTATCATGATCTCTGCAAAGACCGCGATAGAGGACAAAGTGAAGGGCATGGAGCTTGGCATTGATGATTATATATCCAAGCCCTTTGATAAAAGGGAAGTTAAAGCCCGGATAAAAATGGTGATGAGGCGGCTTGGGTGGGTCCTAGAGGAATAATTATATATTTCAGTGCTATATTATTCTCTAGCGTAGAGCATTTCTTTAACAGGAGTATACGATGCATCCAAAAATCATGGTGGTAGACGATGAGCCGGATACCATAGACCTTGTAAAGATCATCCTTGAGTCGGAGAATATTGAGGTCATAGGCGCAAGCAGCGGGTTTGAGTGCCTTGAGCTGATGGATATGGAAAAACCCGATCTCATTCTACTGGACATCATGATGCCTGATATGAATGGCTGGGAGACCTTCCACAAGATCAAGGAAAAGGACCCGGGCCTGCCTGTTGCAATGCTCACGGTCAAGAGCCAGGAATTCGATAAAATGCTTGGCCTGCATGTGCTCAAGGCGGATGATTACATTACAAAGCCTTTCAGCAGAAAAGAACTGATAAAAAGGACCAGGGAATTGCTGGGAACAAAGACCCCTAACTCCTGATCCCGGACTCATCAAGGCTCATAATGTCTCGCACAGGATCGCTGTTCCGTCTTTCAGGAATAAGTGCGCTTTGCGATCCCCGCTAAGATCCTTTTCCAGCTGCCTGCGAATATCCCAGTACTCTTCTGGCTCTACCGCAGCTCTTAATATCACAGTTCCGAACCCGCTTCTCCTGAGGAAGGCATTGATCTGCCCGGTATCAAAATACTGGGTTGACAGCACTTTGTACCTGTTCTTTAACATGGGATGTTCCACGGCCATATCAGATGTAAGGAAGAGGCGCTTCCGGTCTATCCTGAAAAGACTGATGTCTGGAGCCTGTTCTGACAGGTCCTGTGCCAGTTGCGGGAGCAGTCCTGCTCTTTCGACAGCTTCCTCGGGCTCGTAGGCAAAGGAAGCAAGCCTTTCGGCAGTTTTGAGCTCATTTATGGCCGATGAGGACTCAAGACGTGCTTCCGATGGCAGGGATACTGCCGATGTGTCACATTTCATCAGGCTGCCAAAGTACAGGTCGAGCCTGTTAAGCTTTCCCTCAAGGGAAATATATTCCTTCTCACATTCAAAGGGTATCCTGTCAGGGGTGAGCTGCGGAGGCGCCTCAAAAGCAAATCCTGAAGCTCTGGAACTGTATGCTTTTATGACTTCGGGTATGGAAGGTCGCAGGCTGGCAATGTCACGCATGTCCTCGGTTGGAGGTCTTGCGGGATCGGAAAAGACAATATCAAGCTCCGGCAACTGCCGGATAACTTCGGGTGATAGTGCGTCCCCGCAAATGAATTCCACATTGTCGATGCCAAGAAGCCTGCAGTTCTTCTTGGCATAGGCTATCTTCTTCGGGTCTATCTCTACTGCATAGACCTGGTCACATTCCCTTGCAAAATATATGGTCTGCCCGCCAACACCGCAACTGATATCTGCGATGGTACTGCACTTCAGTCTCCTGGCCCTGTATCTTGCGACATCCTCGGGTGTTGCGAAACGGACCCCATCCCTGTCAGAGATGATCTTGTGTTCGAACTTCTTCTTGCGTGGCACTCTTATCCCCGGAAAAAGTGATCTCAAATGATTTAAAGCCATCTCTGTGGGAGAAGAATAAGCCCGGGAAACACAACACTATTATTCAATATTTTTATATAATATCGCATGTATATTGAAATATCTATAGATACTTCCAACAAACTGTCTTATATGTGAAACCATGTCCGGCCTGAGCGATACCATAAAAAAAGTAACCGGCCTCCTGGGGAAAAAGGATGCAGGTAAAGGTGGCAGCTCGCCCTTTGGTTCCGGAGACCTTCCTTTCTCTCCTGGTGTCCCGGACCTGAACGCCCTGCCGGACCTGACTGCTGGTATCCCACCAGGGGCACCACCAGGGTTCCCAGGTTCAAACCCCCCGTCCCCAGGACTGGGACCAGCTCCGGGCATGCCTCCCTCTCCTCCCGGAATGATGCCTCCTGGCATGGGTGGTCCAGGAGGGTTCCCGGGCGCCTCCCAGCCAGTCAATAACGAGCAGAAGGAGGCGATCGAATCAAATGCCAAAAGGATCAAGGAAGTTGAATCGAAGCTCTCCAAGGCCGATGTGGCCCTGAACATGGTACAGCGTGATAACGAGGAGATCCGGAAGACCGTTGACAAGATCGACCAGAGCGTGCTTGAGCTGCTGTCCCTCTATGAGATCGTATCCAATCAGATCAATCCCTTCGTAGGTGATGATGTTGCTTCCCGTGCCACGATAGAGCGGTTCGAGAAGACCGAAAAGAGGATAACCGAGCTGGCGGACATGCTTGTGATATTTAAGAATGATATGGATACTGTGGCCCATAAGCTCAGTATGCCCGGCATCCCAAAAGAAATTGGAGCAAAGATGCAGGACATCGAATCCAAGCTTAATGCATTTGCTGATGCCATGTCCATGCTGCATGAGAGCATAGAGCAGTTGAATGCCAGGACCGAGGAACTTGCAGGCAAGACCGGGGAGATCGACCAGAACATACTCGAACTGGCAGAATCAACAAGTAACATCTCTGCCAGAGTGGATGAGCTGGAGCGGAAAAGTGCCTTGCAGCCGATGAACAATGCAAGGAGTGAGTTGGAGAATGCTTCCGAAGAGGGATCAGATGATTCGGATATAGACAATTCCCGGAAAAACCCTAAAAAAGGACTTCCACTGGTGCGCCTGGAGAACCTGAGGACCGATCCTACCAGTGTGGTGGTCCTGCTCAACTGGATAGAGTTCCTGATGGAGCGCGTGGGAAGGAACAATCTCATGGATGCGCTTGATTATTACGTGGACATAGGCTGGATCAGTGAGGATGTCCGCTCAGAGGTCATGGCCTATGCCCGCGGCATCGACTACTATGTGGAAAAGCCTACATGGCGCTTGCTACCGGAAGATCATACCAAGTCACTTCTCTTCATAGAAAGGCTCTGCGGACGCAAGATCGACCGCAATATGCTCAGTTCCATAGACCGTGAGATGTCCAAAGTAAAACACGGTCTGGAGGAACTTTATGGGATTTGAGGTTGCGGTTGTCACTGCCATATTCTTTATTTCTGCTCTGGTCGTGGGCACCTTCTCTTATACTGCACTGAGCACATCCTCGGATCTGGTAAATGATGCAGCTGTAGAGCAGCATCAGATGCAAACGGATCGCTTGCATACGGCAATCAGTATCGACTATTCAGTCCCGGCCGCTTCAGGTAGTCTCTATGAGCTGACCGTGACACTCACAAACACAGGCAGTGCAACACTCAGGTTCGATGAGTTGAACGTCCTCATAGACGGGCAACTGGAGCCCTATACTTTTAACGGGACTGCTGCTGTATGGGTGCCCGCTGAGACGCGCAGCCTTACTGTGGCAGGCCTCACAGGAGCCGGATTGCACCGTGTCAAGGTAGTGACCGGGAATGGCGTCTCGGCTTATGATACCTATCAGGTGTGACCGGAAGCAGTGTCAGACTTATATACTATTGTCAATATATTATATGCCAAATTATATTGTCATAACATGACCAGACGGTACGAAAGCATGAAGAACCGACATATTTCCCGGAATGAGCCCTTTTGCAGGTGCCAGAGAGCAGAAACTGCTATCACGCACATGATCTTTTTCATTGCTGCCATGATCCTGGCAATGGGAGTCATCACTGTCCTTTCCGCCGACGTGCAGTCTATCGTCTCCTCATCCTCTGCGAACAGCAAACTGGTAGCACAGCAGATGAGGACCGATATAACGATCGTTAACGACCCTCTCATGATCCCTTACGACAGCTCCGGCAATACGTACACATTCTATGCGAAGAACACGGGCAGGACAGAGCTGACGCCCGACTTTATAACCGTACTTGTAGACGGTATTCTCGTGGAGCCGGATAACCTGGAAGTTGAGATACTTGATGGTGATGTGGTGTGGAGGCCAGGGGACATCCTGGTGCTACACGTAATTCCTAATCCCAGTCCCCTCGATTCCGGGGACCATCGTATCCTTGTAGCTGCAGAGAACGGGAAGTCAGGCAGCATGAGCTTTAGAACTTAGCGGAGTAAAAAATGGTAAAGATATGTTCGTTCGAGATTCCCCGGGATGAGCTCAATGCAAAGCTGGGCGGAGGTTTTCCTTCAGGATCGCTTGTGGTCATAGAAGGTGGGAGCGGCGGCGGCAAGAGTTCCATCTCCCAGCGCCTCTCCTTCGGACTGAATGAGAATAAGGTCAGTGTGACTCTCATTTCCACCCAGATGACAACAAAGGGTTTCATCAACCAGATGTATTCAATGGATTATCCCATCGCTCCTTACCTGCTGAACGGCTCTCTTCTTTACATACCTGTGATCCCGCTGGTCCAGGCTGCAAAGTCCCGTTTCGACTTCCTTGAGAGACTTATGGCTGCAGAGGAGCTGTTCGAGAAGGATGTTGTCATTATCGATACTATTTCCTCATTGATCAAGTACAGCGCGAACACCGAAAAGAGCCTCGACCTGATATCATTCTTCAAGAAGCTCAATGGAATGGGAAAAGTGATCATCCTCACCATAGAGCCCAACCAGCTGGATGAGGACATTGCCTCCATGTTCAGGTCATCATGTGATATTTACATCACCCTGAAATCGAGGCCTCTCGGAAGTGAGGTAAAACGCACGATCGTTGTGAACAAGTTCACAGGGGCAAAGGGCCCTGTTGGACAGATGATCGGTTTCAGGATAGAACCAAGGGTAGGCCTTGTAGTGGAGATCGCATCTGTTTCATGAGAGCAGGGGAAGGTGACTGAATGGATCTGGAATTCGAGAAAGCCATACAAAGGAACCCGCATCTGGGTGAATATGTGCGCAAGTTCATGCGGGATAACGGTGCGGACGAGCCTACTTTCATGATCAAGCTTTCCAAGGACATCAGTAAGGATAACGTGAATATCATCCTTCCTGTTGGTGATCCTGTCTTTATTCACCTTTATGGCACCCCGGAGCTGGGGGAGGTACGCTACTACAGCATAGAGCCATTGCTGAATGACCTGGAGAAACAGAAATACGATTCCGTGCTGAGCATCATCCTTGAGAAGTCAGCAAGTGAGATCGTTCCTAACTCCGAGGCCGAGCTGAAAGAGCTTATAATCAAGCTTCTTAACGAGTCCGTAGACATTGGTGCCGGAGGGAACCTTGAAGCTGAGACCAGTGAAAATAAGTTCGATATACTGCACAAGCTAATGCCCGTACAGAGAAAGGTTCCTGTGACTCAGGGCGAGTATAACAAACTGCTCTACCATATAGAGAGGAACATCATCGGTTCCGGTCCCATAGAACCTATCATCAGGGACCCCTATCTTGAAGATATCAGCAGTATCGGCGTTGACAATGTGTTCATTGTCCACAAGATATTCGATACAATGAAGACCGACCTGACCTTCGGGGACGAGAAAGGCCTTGACAGCTGGCTCAGGAGCATGAGCGAGCGTATAGGCCGTCCTGTGAGCGATGCCCGTCCCATTGCCGATGGTGCACTGCCGGACGGCTCACGCATCAACATCATCTACAGTATGGATATCAGCAGGCGTGGCAGCAGTTTCACCATGCGTAAGTTCAGTGAGGTCCCGGTCAGCATCATCCAGCTGATAAGCTGGGGCGCAGTGAACGCCGAGATGGCTGCCTACATGTGGATGTGTCTTGAGAACGGTATGAGTGTCTTTTTCAGTGGCGAGACTGCCAGCGGGAAGACCACAATGCTGAATGCCTGTCTTGCATTCGTCAATCCCAAGGCAAAAGTTTTCAGTGCGGAGGATACGGCTGAGGTCCAGCCTCCTCAGCCCGTATGGCAGCAACTGATCACTCGTGAGGAAGGGCCAGTTGACTCCCGTGTGGATACCTTTGCCCTGCTCAAGGCTGCGCTGCGTTCCAGGCCAAACTATATCATTGTGGGTGAGATCCGTGGAGCCGAAGGCAATGTCGCTTTCCAGGGAATGCAGACCGGGCACCCTGTCATGGCCACTTTCCACGCATCTGCTGTCAGTAAGATGATACAACGCCTCACTGCCGATCCTATCAATGTGCCTGTCACCTTCATCGACAACCTTAATGTGGCAATGATATTGTCCGCCGTTTACCGTAAGGGAAAATTCCTCCGCCGCTGCCTTGCCATAGAGGAGATAGAGGGCTACTATGAGGAAGTAGGAGGAGTGGTCACAAGGGCGGTATTCCAGTGGGACCCCGAAAGTGACAAGCACAGCTTCAGGGGCCTCAACAACAGTTACATCCTTGAGAACAAGATCGCCACCAAGCTGGGTTATGAGGATAAGAGGCAGATATACCAGGATCTCTTCCTCCGGGCCAAGATACTGGAAGAGATGCGGTCAAGGGGTATAGAGGATTACTACGATGTACTGGAAATAATCGTTAATTTCTACAAGCATGGTGTTGACGGCCTGCCATTTGTCGTGTAGGTGAGCTCATGGGTAACAGTTATGAGAAGGCATTCAAGAACCTCGGGATGGAGCCCAGGGCCTATGCCAAGAAGTTCGCTTTACCCATCATTGTTTTCGGTATTGTATTCTCAGTGCTCATGAAGGTCCTGCTGCCGACGCTTTTTGTAGGCCCGGCAAGCTACATACCTGCACTTGTTGCTTTCATATGTATCTTTTTTGCCTTCTCCTATCCCCTGTCCGTTCTCGCTTCAAAGGCAGCGCGCATGGACAACAACATGCACTACTACATCACCCAGATGGGTTCCATAGCGACAGCAGAGACCCCAAGGCTTGATATTATCCGCATCGTGTCGGAGAATGAGGATTACCGTGAGCTTGCGCATGAGACAAGGAAGATCTATGACCTTGTGACAGTCTGGAACATGAGCCTTGCAGATGCATGCAGGTTCATATCAAAGCGAACCCCGTCTGTCATATTTGAGGATTTCCTTGACCGCTTTGCCCATGCGCTCCAGTCGGGAGAGGATGTGAAATCCTTCCTTTTTGCCGAGCAGAACGTGGTAATGAACGAGTATGAGGCTATGTATAACGGTGCCCTCTACTCTGTGGAGATAGTCAAGGAGCTTTTCGTCTCACTTGTCATGTCCCTTATATTCCTGGCCTCCTTCGCGGTCATCATGCCTGTGATAACAGGTATGAACGCGGAATTGCTCATGGCCATCGTAGTCGTGGTCTTCCTTGTCACGGATCTTGTACTTGTCATGTTCACCAGGAGCAAGGTGCCACAGGACCCGGCATGGAGCAGGTCAAAAGCGCTCACTAAAGACAAGATCAGATTGTATCGCTCAATCCCCGTATCCATGGCAGGCTGCCTCATCGTAGGCATAGCTCTCCTTCTCTACGGGAAGGTCAATACCTCAATAGCCGTTGCGATGTTCTTCACTCCTCTTGTTTACACCGGCTATGTCGCGCGTAAGATCGAAAAGAGCATTCGCAGGAAGGACGAGAACTTCCCGGCTTTCATTCGCTCCCTGGGCAGCTCTGCAGGTGCAAGGGGCGGCATGATAGATGACGCATTAAGGGCTCTGCGCGCTCACGATTTCGGACCCCTGACAAAGGACGTTAACAACCTCTACAAAATGCTGGCAACAAGGATCGATAAGTTCGCTTCCTGGAACCACTTCTCAGCAAACACGGGAAGTAATCTTATCAGCAGGTTCTGTGTGATGTTCGTGGAGGCAACCAACCTTGGAGGGCAGCCGGAGATCATTGGCGACATAATAGCAAGTAATTTCCACAGGATAGTCAACCTGAGGAAAAAAAGGACCCAGTCCGCAAGCAGTCTTGTGGGTGTCCTCTACGGCCTGACAGGAGGTATAGGTTTTACCATGTACATCTCCCTTGGTGTGGTGGGACTGATGCAGGATATGTTCGCAACTGTGGAGATGCCTGCAGGTATGTCCATAGGCATGGTGCTGTACACCAACGTGGGTAACATGACCATTCTTGAGAACATGGTCCTCGGCATAATGATAGGTCACTCGTTCATGTCTGCCCTTCTGATCCGTATAGTTGACGGGGGGCACATGCTTAGCTCAACCATCGACTTTGTCGTCATGGTATGGATATCGGCAGTAAGTGCAGTGGTAACAATAGCAGCAGTGTCATCTCTTCTTGGAATGGGTTGACACGGACCTACAGGATAAATAAAGGAGAAGAGAAGACCCGTTTCACGAGTAGGGAAAGGTTTCCTTATGCCGTTCTTTCCTTTTCCCTTCTGATATGATCTACAACAGCACAGGTCATTTCCTTGGTTGTATAGGTCCCTCCAAGATCGGGAGTGGTAATCCCTTCTGTGAGGGCGGCATCTACAGCCTCTTCCACCAGCGCTGCTTCGGGTATCATCCCGTGCCACTCCAGCATCATCCTGAGGCTCAGTATGGCTGCTATAGGGTTTGCGATACCCTTTCCCGCGATATCGGGGGCACTTCCGTGCACAGGTTCAAAGAAAGCGTGCTGTGAACCTATATTGGCACTGGGAAGTAGTCCGAGGCTGCCCACAAGGGATGCAGACATATCGCTGAGTATATCCCCGAAAAGGTTGGTTGTGACTATGACATCGTATCTCTCGGGCGATTTGATGAGTTTATACGCCATCGAGTCCACAAGCTCGTCAGTATACTCCACTCCTTTTGAACTCGCGACTTCACGGCAGACATCCAGGAAAAGCTTGTCCGACTTCATCACATTGGATTTGTGAACGATCACCAGCTGGTTCTTTCTGCTCTTTGCCAGCTTGCAGGCATACTCGGCTATCCTTTCGGAGCCCTTGCGTGTGATCACCCTTTTCGTCCACGACATATCCGGTCCAATCTCCTCTATTCCGGAATATAGTCCCTCGGTGTTCTCCCTGACTATCACGAAATTGAAATTGCTCCTTCCGAGAATGCCCTTTACGGAGGGCAGGGGCCTTATCGGACGGATATTGGCATACATATCAAGCTCTTTTCTTATAGTGAGGAGCACGCTTTTGTAACTAGGGTCAGGTGGGGTCGTTATGGCCCCGAAGAGTATGCACTCACATCCTTTGAGGATCTCCAGGTCGTCTTCAGTTATCGCCTGTCCTGTCCTCTCCCATTTGCCGTATCCCAGTTCCACTGCTACTTTATCCACATCAAGTCCGAGTGTATCAAGCACTTCCACAGCTGCCGGGATCACTTCTTTCCCTATCCCGTCACCCTCTACAATAGCAAGCCTCAACTTGTCACCTCGATCACCAGTTCAGGGATTCTCCGGTCCTCTCAGTTCCCTGACAAGGTCCCATACTGCACCCGCTACGAAGAACTCGGATGCACCCCAGTGGACCACAGCCCCTCTGATGCCATTGATCGTCACGATGCCCGATTTCTCGGAACGGCAGCATCTTGTTATGAATGGCTTTGAAGGCTTAAATACATCCGACCTGAAAGGGCAGATATTCACAAAAGAATAAGCGATTCCCGGAAATCTCGATTCGAACAGGCTTCTCGAAATCTCGCATCCCACAAGCAGGGACCCGTCCTCTGTGATCACATCGGAGTCCAGGCATTTCCCCTGCAGTCCCGACGATGAGCAGGGAAACACCGTTCCCTCACCCTCGAATTGTCTCAGGTCGGTCAGCTTCTCCGAGAATCTTAGCGCAAGGTCACCGAACACGCCGCTAGCCTCAAGACGCCGCACAACACTGGAAAGCCAGGAGGGTTCAGGAGGCACTACATCCACTATCTCGATATCCAGTATCGCAGAAAGTTCCGGTTTGTGCACAAAGGTCACATGCTTGTCGATGCCGGTGAATATGACCGTGTTGACATTTCCCTTGCAGAGCTCATGTGCAGTTTCGATCAGAAGAGTGCGGTCCTTGATGTTCAGCTCCTTGTCATGCTTTATGACCTCCTCTCCGGAGGCTATTTGCTCAAGTGAGCTGACATCTCTCAGGAGCTGGTCCCCTGTCTTGGTGACCTTGTAGAGGGAGTATGAACAGCTGCCATCCTCTGCTGAGCAATCCTCTTCTATCATATACTCCGTGAGGAAATAGATGCGCCTGTCAGCATCTTCGGGAACCGGGTGTGTGACACCGACGTTCTTGTACTCGAGGGGGAATATCATGCTCATAATGCTTCCATGCAATGGGATCATTCACTTCTGCTGTGCAGCCTTCCTGTGCGCCACAAGCCCGCCGTCTGTCAGTATCTCGAGCAGGAAGTCGGGCAGTTTGTTTCCCTGGTAGGTCTGTCCGTTAACCTTGACAGTGCCCTCAAGAAAATTGATCTCCACCTCGTCCCCTTCCCTGCATTCAACGTTTGCCTCTATCAAAGGAAGTCCCACATTGATCGCATTCCTGAAGAATATCCTGGCAAAGTACCTTGCCACAACACAGGAAACTCCTGCATGTTTTAGTGCAAGGGGCGCCTGCTCCCGCGAAGAGCCGCAACCGAAGTTATCCCCGGCAACTATGATATCCCCTTTCCTGACCTTGCGCGGGAATTCCGGGTCTATTCCTTCCATTGCGTGGTCCGCAAACACCTGCATATCGGTGGTGCGAAGGTACTTCCCGGGTATGATGACATCGGTATCGACATCGTTGCCGAAAACCCATACTCTTCCTTTGATAACGCTGTCCAATATATCACCTTGAGTTTAGGTTTAACAAACAGGTTTTACCATAAAAATGTATTCCGGCAAAAGTCCGGTAGATAACTGCTGCAGTCAGCAGAGAATAAAAAGGAAGGACTGTGATAGATCAAACCTCTATCACATTTCCGTTCAGCACGTCAAGTTCACTGACACTGACCTCCTGTGTCGTGTTGCCGTAACTTATCGTGTAAGGTCCGGCAGGCCTTACAGCGAATTGTGTCTCTCCCGGGATCGGTCCCTGTGTTGAATAGGGCACCGTGAATGAGAATGTGCCATCAGATGTGGCAGACTGGGAGTAGGTGAATGACCTGCCTTGGTTAGTTTCGATGGTGTTGTCGATGGTCACAGTCTCTCCCGCAGGTGCGGTGCCTGTGATTGTCGCGCCTTCAACGTACTCGAAAGTCTTGACATAACCCGTGTCTGTCAGCGGCAGGTTGCCACCAAAGAGCACGTTATAGACATTCTTATATCCCGTTTCGCTGGTGTATCCCGGTGCAGCACGTGACTCGTGTACAAGGCGGTACTGCTGAAGGCCACTGCCGTCAAAGATGTGCAGCCTTGCCTCCATTGAATCGTAGTACCTCTGTCCGGGCACGTACTGGACACCGCTGTCAGTTTGCACGGGTACATAGTAACCCTCGGTATCCATGGTCCAGGCTGTCATGGCATAGAACTTGCCTGTCGCCATCTCCACATCGGAAATTATGTAGCGTGCTGCCATTTTTTCCGGGTCCGGGTGGATCGCGTTGAGGACTGCAGTTGCCTCCTCTTCAGATGGTGCTGTGAAGAAAGGTGCGGCTCCGGGCTGGTTCACATCATTGATACTGCTGCGTCTCCCGCCGATACCCGCCTGGAATGGGTTGGCATTTGGCATCCTCCGCGCAATGGCCTCTATCTCGTGACCATAGTCCCACCAGGACATCACCCCATATGCCGTGTCAGGGTAATTGAACAATTCTCCTCTGGGAGGGGCATCGTATATTTTAAGGAAGTCCATGCCTGGGTCTGGGGTGTTGTCCCTTACCCAGAACATGGATTCAAGCCAGTAGCCGTTTACCCCGCTGGTATATTGTGACTGCTCCATTGCAAGACTATAGCTAGGGTATGCCACAAGCAGCAAGAGTAGGAAAATAGTCAACAGGTGGCCAGCTTTGATATTTTTGCTTAAAAAGTGTGGTAGCTCCCCGACAGAGTGCACTTTTTCATGATAGGTGGCTTCAACTTTCTTCCATCCCACAAGGTCAAGAACCCTTGCTGCAACATAACCCGAAAGCAGTGCTGCGTTAATTGCATAGTAATATGCAAAGCGGTTCTGACCGTAGATGGCAAGGAGCATTATAAATGTCCAGACAAGGACGAGCGTTTCTTCAGGCTTCTTGTCCTTTTTAATGCTGAAGGCTAGCATGAACATTGCTATTAGTGAGATGAAGAAGGTTGTGGCGAAGTTGTACCAGACCGAACTGAGGGTGAAGACGCCGCCGCGGTAGAAGATGGAGGAAACTTCGCCTACTGTGGATATTCCACCGGTGTGTATTTGAAAGATTCCTGTAATAATTGAAGTAACCACAATATATGAAGATGGGGAAGCCACTCTGAGAAGAATGAGTGCTATTACAGCTGTTGCAAAAAGTACCAGGGGATAATAGACTGGTTTCAGATGCCTTCTATCCAGCTCTTTATGCACAAGGCTCATATAAACAAAAGCAAGCACTGCTGCAAAGGCCGTCAGTACATGGAACCATGAGTAAAAGTAAGGGGATATCCCCATCTCTGGCCTAATGAATGGTGAGACAAACAAGAGGGCTACCAAAAAAGTGATTATGCCCACTATTCCGAGATAGTCGGTAGACTTGCCACTTAAATGGTCGACGGTATATTGGATTACAGCAAATATGACTATGATCATCCCGAATAAAGGCGCTCCTGGCCAGGAGAGCTGGAAAGCTGCATACATCAGCCCCGCTAAAACAGCGTATAATATTGGTTTTACAGCATGATTCTCTTTATGCTGAATCATTTTTATGGAAAGTTTCATTCTGTTCGCTTCGATGACTGATAGCATGAAGAATAGAATGAAAAGTGTACTGAATAGGGTCTCTGCCACATGATGATCCGTAAATATAATCATGGATCGGTTCAGGAACTGGCCGGGACCAATAGCAATGAGAAACGCAGCAATGACACCTGTTTTTCGGTCCCTGAGATGTTTGCCGAGGAAATAGACCGGGAAGACTATCAATGCACCCATCACTGCCGGGAAATAGGCTCCAATCATGTTTACAAGTTCAGCGCTGGGGTTTCCAAGACCGATTATCAATGCGGTGATTGCAATCAGATGGTCGAAAAGCGGACCGAAGTGAATGATGGATCCGTAGGGGTAATTAGTCAATGGATTGTAGAACATTCCATGAGGGTAATTATGCAGGAGCACTTCGACCATACGCATGTGAGCAAGGGCATCGTTGCTGAACCTGACAAAACCGTTCGGGAGAAATACCGTATCTGCAGGCCGTATTCTTATACTCAATGCAATTATGAAAGCAATTGAAACTGTAATCAGGGATAAGAAATCCCTCTTCATTTTGGAATAATGGCTCCCAACGTTCATGCCTCTCTATTTCCTCATAAGGATATATATTTTATTGCACAAAGAAATGTATCTCTGCTCAGGGAAAAACATTATGATATGTCCATTACTCTTTATTCTTGTTAAAAACTGCGTTCTTTTTGTAAGAAATGTTCGTGACAGCATTTTTTCCAGAGTTCAGAAGATATCGCGTGTTCTTATCTCCCAATACATTATATAAAAATGGGTAAGATATAGCCCATGCATAAGATATAAGCCAGGGGATTGTAACTACTTTCAGACCATTATTCCGTCGCGCCACCGCGGTTTCCTTTACCAGCTCAATGCAATGCTTAGTGATTCCTCCGGTTTGCATACCCGCCACAATGAGTCCTTCTACAAAACAGGCTTGTCCTCCTTTTTTAAAAGCCCTTAGAAGCAATTCATAATCCCCTACTATTCTGAAGGATTCGTCAAATCTTGCATGTGTCTCAAATAGCCTGCGGTGATGAAACATGCCTTGATGCGTGAAAGCACATATCCCGTCTATGACTATGCCTCTCCAGGTTATATCCCAGGAACAGCCGTCAATACAGGATATCTCATCATCTTTTGTAATCCTTGCAACCTGACCATAAACCAATATTATATCCTTCTTTTGTGCTCTGATCAGATGGGGGGACATTTTTTCAAATACACTGTCATTCCAGAGGTAATCATCGCATCCTAAAAAGTAGATCCAGTCCCCTTTTACGTGGTCAAGTGCTTTGTTCCATGCATTATATATGCCCCTATCAGGCTCAGATACCCAGTATGCGATCTTGTCGTTATTAGCAGTTAAGATATCTACCGTCTCATCCGTAGAGCCACCATCAATGATAATGATTTCCTTGTCCGGGTATGTTTGGGAAGATACACTATCGATGCAGCGCTGGATTGTTTTTGAGCCATTATATACAGCTATGACCACTGAAATAAAGGGTGCTGAACTCATTTTAAGTACCATTTTATTATTCAGTGCTTACCATTCTGGCATTGTTTTCATCATTTCGTTTGAACATTTTCGAGATACCACTCATATGTCTGCACTATGCCATCTCTCAATGAAATTCTGGCGTCCCATCCAAGTCCATGAAGCTTACTGACATCAAGACGTTTTTGAGGTGTTCCATCGGGTTTTGTGGTATCGAATAAAATCGTGCCTTTATATCCAACTATATCTGCCATTAATTTGGCAAGTTCGCAGATAGTCAAATCCTTCCCTACACCAATGTTAACAAACTCCTCAATATCGTTATAGGTCCAGTTCTCCATCAGATATATACAAGCGTCAGCCATATCGTCCACATGCAGGAATTCCCTTCTTGGTTTACCTGTACCCCACACAATTACCTGATGTTCATTCTTTATTTTTGCCTCATGGAACTTGCGCATCAATGCAGGCATTACATGGGAGGTCTGCAAGTCAAAATTGTCGTTTGGACCGTATAGGTTTGTCGGCATCACAGAGATGAAATTCGTTCCATACTGCTGGTTGTAATGCTTGCAGAGCCGGATTCCCGCAATCTTTGCTATTGCATAAGCTTCATTTGTTTCTTCCAGTTCCCCTGTTAAAAGATATTCTTCCTTGAGTGGCTGTGGTGCAAGCTTCGGATATATGCAGGAAGATCCGAGGAAGAGGAGTTTCTTAACTCCATTTTTGTATGCAGCATGGATGACATTTGCTTCTATCATAAGGTTCTGGTAGATGAACTCAGCCGGATATGTGCTGTTTGCAAGGATCCCACCCACCTTTGCAGCAGCAAGGAAGACGTATTCCGGGCGTTCCTTTTCAAAGAAGGCAGTCACTTCCTCTTGGTTTGTTAAATCTAATTCTGCATGTGACCTATATATAAGATTTGTATGTCCGCTTGATTCCAGCTTTCGTTTTATGGCCGAGCCTGCCATAACCCTGTGACCGTAAATATAAATCTTACTTCATTTATCCATTTGATCCTAATCTATCAGCAAGTGCTAGAGTACAGTTCTCTATATTTTTCAGCAATAATCTTCAATTCAAAGTTCTTTTACACATAGT
>JASKKT010000057.1 GCA_030154025.1 Methanolobus sp. | reverse complement strand
TCACTAAAGAAGAGGTAGAACACGTAGGCTGGCTCGCACGTATCGAGATCGATGCAAAAGAATCTGATGCGTATGCAGAGAAGCTCAACTCCGTACTGGACTATTTCGGGCAGCTCGATGAGGTTGACACCGAAGGCGTAAAGCCAACATACCATGTAGCGGACATTGTGAACGTGTTCAGGAAAGACGAAGTCACAGAATCGATGCCACAGGAAGAAGTGCTTGCAAACACCGAACACAAGCAGGAAGGCAACTTCAAAGCGCCGAGGATAATGTGAGGTATTCACATGGCATCATGGAAAGACATTTCAGGCGTTAAGCAGCAGATAGCGGCAAGCTCTGCGGAGGAAGTGACCGCTTCATACCTTGAGACAATAGAGAAAAGCAGGATCAACGGCTTTGTGTCTGTCTGGGACAGGGCACTGGAGGCTGCCCGTGAGATTGATGCAGGCGGGCACAAGGGACCGCTGGCAGGGGTGCCTGTTGCCATCAAGGATAACATCTCCACCACGGGACTGTCCACAACCTGCTCATCAAAGATACTGCAGGGCTACGTGCCGCCCTACGATGCGCATGTCATAGAGAAGCTCAAGGCGGCAGGTGCTGTCATTCTCGGAAAGACCAATATGGACGAGTTTGCCATGGGCACATCCACCGAGTCCAGTCATTACGGCCCCACACTCAACCCCTGGGACACGGAAAGGGTTCCCGGAGGCTCATCTGGAGGCAGCGCTGCAGTTGTCGCAGCAGGCGAGGCTCCCGTGTCCCTTGGTTCTGACACCGGCGGATCTGTCAGATGCCCCGCAGCCTTCTGCGGTGTGGTCGGGCTGAAACCCACGTACGGCGTAGTCTCAAGATTCGGGCTGATATCCTATGCCAACTCCCTCGAGCAGATTGGGCCCATGGCTACCACAGTCACCGATATCGCTATCCTCATGGATGTCATCGGCGGCTATGACTCCCGTGACAGTACATCCATCAACCGGAAGAACACCTACAGTGATGCCCTGAAAGATGATGTGAAGGGCCTGAAGATAGGCGTGCCCGAGGAGTATTTCGGCGAGGGTATCGAGAAGGATGTCGAGAAGGCCGTTTGGGATTCCATAGGCAAGTATGAGGACATGGGAGCTTCCTGGAAGAAAGTCTCAATGCCCCACACCAAATATGCGCTGGCCTCCTACTATATCATCGCCATGAGCGAAGCGTCATCCAACCTTGCGCGCTTTGACGGCACAAGATATGGTTTCAGGGCAGAAGAAGGAGAGAACTGGCATACAATGGCCTCAAAGACCAGAGCACAAGGATTCGGCTCTGAGGTCAAACGCAGGATACTGCTTGGTACATATGCACTGTCCGCAGGATACCACGACAAGTACTACCTCAAGGCACTCAAGGTCAGGACCCTTGTCAAGCAGGACTTCGACCGGGCATTCACTGATGTGGACGTGCTCATGGCACCCACCATGCCCACACCGGCCTTTAAGATAGGTGAGAAGATAGATGATCCGCTCTCACTATACCTTGCGGACGTTAACACTGTCCCAATCAACCTTGCGGGCGTACCATCCATATCCGTGCCATGCGGATTCTCAGGCGGGATGCCTGTGGGTTTGCAGATAATAGGGAAGCCCTTTGATGAGAACACCATCCTGCGTGCTGCGTACAGTTTCGAGCAGAACACCGGCCATCACAAAGTAAGACCAAGGGAGGTGGCATAATGGTATACGAGAACCCCGACGGAGTGAAGATAGGACTTGAGGTGCACGTCCAGCTTAACAGGCTCAACACAAAGCTCTTTTGCGGCTGCTCTACGGACTATCACAACGACGAGCCCAACACCCACGTATGCCCCGTGTGCCTCGGACTTCCGGGCTCATTACCCGTGATCAACGAAAGGGCAGTTGAGTTTGCCATCAAGATCGGGCTCGCCCTCAACTGTGAGATAGTGGAGCAGACCCAGTTCCACAGGAAGAATTATTACTATCCTGACCTGCCAAAAGGCTTCCAGACCACGCAGTACGATTACCCCATAGCAAGCAGGGGAAAGATCGTCATCGAGGGAGAGGACGGGGAACGTGTCATCAGGGTTACCCGCGCCCATATGGAAGAGGATCCTGGAAGGCTGCAGCATATAGGCACCATCGAGAAGTCCAAGGGTACGCTGATCAACTACAATCGTTCAGGCATGACGCTTATCGAGATCGTCAGCGAACCGGACATGAGAAGCCCAAAGGAAGCCAGGCGCTACCTGGACAAGCTCAGGAGCATACTTGACTACCTGGATGTCTTCAACGGCGACCTGGAAGGTGCCATGAGGGTGGATGCCAACGTTTCTGTCTTCAACGGCGAACGTGTCGAGGTCAAGAACATCTCCTCGTTCAAAGGTGCAGAGAGAGCCCTGCTCTATGAGATAATGAGGCAGAAGAACCATGTGCGCCGTGGAGGGAAGATCGTCCTGGAAACCAGGCACTTCGACGAAGCGAGAGGTGTCACCATTTCCATGCGTACCAAGGAAGAAGAGCACGACTACCGCTACTTCCCCGAGCCTGACCTCGTACCCATGAGGGTTGCCGACAGGGTACCTGGGATACTCAGGGCGCTGCCGGAGCTCCCCGATGCAAAGCGTGAGCGCTTCATCAGCCAGTACGGGATTGCGGACATGCACGCCAGGGCGCTGACCACAGAGATCAAGGTTGCCAATTTCTACGAGGAGGTTGCATCACAGGTGGACGCGAAGGCTGCTGCAGTGTGGGTCGCAGATATCCTCAAGGGAGAGCTCAACTACCGTGATATTGGAATTGATGCTTTCACGGTGGAGGACATTGTTGCAGTCATCGGCCTGGTCAAGGATGATAAGATCACAGAACAGAGCGGTGTCCAGATCATCCGCACGGTCCTTGACGAAGGCGGCAGACCTCAGGACATAGTAGTGTCAAAGGGCCTGCTCAAGGTTGAGGACGATATTGTCGCAAAGGCGGTGGAAGAGGCAGTTGCCGAGAGTCCTGAAGCTGTGGCGGATTACCTCGCAGGCAAGGAAAAATCCCTCAACTTCATCGTGGGCAAGGTAATGCAGAAGACAAAAGGACGCGCCGATGCCAGGGAAACCAGGGAGAGGGTGCTTGCAAGGATAAACAAGTGACATAAAAGTAACCATTACAGCCTGAGATGGTCGTGTAAGGTGAGCGTGTTTTGATATATGGCGGGGCAAATACCCCGCATGGCTTTTTCAGAAACAGGACGTAACTCTTGGGTCTCGGCTGCCTTACTTCAGATCGTGCTGGGATTCCACGTTCGCCAGGAAAGCCTCGCCGCGCGGGGTCAGGTAATACTCTGACACGCCGTCCTTTTCCTCTTTTTCTATGTAGAGAGTGTCCACAAGCAATCCCAGGTCGAACTTTGCGTGCACATCGTCCAGCCTGAACTCTTCCTTTATCCTCTCGTAGCTCATCCTTCCTTCCTCGCCGAGCTTTTTCATGATGTTCCTGCGTACAGGGTTCTGGGTTGCTTTCAACCCGGCTTTATGGTCTTCGGTAGGGTTCGCCTTGAGCTTGCCTTCCTTCTTTGCCTTCTCGTACCATTCCTGACTTTTCTTCATGAGTTCTTCGTCAGCCATAACAATCAATCATTATTAATGATGATAATGTTAAATAGTCTTTGCTTGGAAAGGACAAAGAATAAATCCGAGAAGATGGATTTGCAGTAAGTATCGTGTAAGCGGATACTATAGGTAGATATTGGCAAAACAATTATATGTTTTGACTTTCATGTAAGCAGCCTACCATCATTCTAATCTATCACATTTACAAGAGACTACGATAATAAAGGTGAAGATCATGGCAAGATTCCCAGAAGCTGAAAACAGGATCCTCAATAAGAAGATCTGTATGAAATGTAACGCACGCAACGCGTCCCGTGCAACCAGATGCAGAAAATGCAACAGTGAGAGCCTGCGCCCGAAATCCAAGGAATCCAAGGGTGGCTGATCGCTCTTGATGCAAGTGGAAAAGTACCTGAACGACATCGCAGAGCGCGAGGGTACGGTTCACTTGACACTCATCGACCCCGCATCCCAAACTCCCGAGCAGGCTGCAGAAATAGCTTTTGCTGCAGCACAGGGAGGAACGGATGCTATCATGGTCGGAGGCTCCACCGGAGCCGGAGGAGTGCTGCTTGACCAGACGCTCCTCAAGATAAAAGAGCGGACAGACAAGCCAACCATCCTCTTCCCCGGAAATGCCTCCGGCGTCAGCAGGCACGCAGATGCGATATTCTTCATGAGCCTTCTGAACTCCAGGGACCTCAGTTTCGTAACCACGAACCAGATGATGGGAGCTCCCCTTGTATACAAGAGCGGTATCGAGCCTATCTCCATGGCCTATATCATCGTGGAGCCCGGAGGCACCGTTGGATGGGTAGGGGATGCAAAGCTCATTCCAAAGCACAAGCCTGAGATCGCGGTGGCCTATGCACTTGCAGGGAAATTCCTGGGGATGCATTACACTTACCTTGAGGCAGGCTCCGGAGCCGACGAGCCCATAAGGCCGGAGATGATCGCTGCGGTCAAGCATGTCCTCGGGGACAACAAGCTCATAGTCGGCGGGGGCATACGCGATGCTGCAACTGCAAAGCGCTGTGCACTTGCCGGTGCGGACATGATAGTCACAGGCACGGTGGTTGAGAAGAGCTCCAATGTCACCGCAAAGATCGAAGAACTGGTATCAGCAATCAAGAACTGATGAACCAGGCCCGATCTTTCTTTTTTACCCGATTTCAATTAATTCCAATCAAAGGTGTTGACAATGCTTGAGGTATCTGACATCGTAAAAGAATATGACTCCGACAGCGGAAAAATGCGTGTTCTGGACAGCATCGGTTTGTCTGTTGCAGATGGGGAGATACTTGGGATAACCGGAAAGAGCGGAAGCGGGAAGACCACTCTTTTGAAGATCCTCCGTGGAATAGAGACTTTTGAACAGGGATCTATCACACTCGATGGGAACAAGGTCACTCCGGAATCAGGAGAGGAGGGGATAAGATACCTGCAATCCCTCAGTGCCATCCATCTGCAGCGCAATTTCGGACTGTGGAACGGACCTGCCTTTGAGAACATAGTCCGCAGGCTCAATGCCCTGGAAACCGGGAATGAGGGACTCCCGGAGCCCGACTCCCCCAACTATGACGAGCTCAGGGAAGAGGCAATGGAGTATATGAGACTTGTAGGCCTCGAGCATAAAGCCCTGCACTCGGCCAATCTGCTCAGCGGAGGCGAGAAGCAAAGGCTCATACTTGCCCGCCAGCTTGCGGCAAAACCCCGGCTTCTGCTTCTGGACGAACCTGTCACCATGACAGGGCCGGGCACGAAACAGGAAATGCTTGATGTCATAAAGGACCTCAAAAGCAAACTCAACATACCTATTATTGTGGTCTCACACCTTCCCGAAGTCCATCTCTACCTCTGCGACAGGGTCGCATACCTTGAGGAAGGAAAGATCGTGGAAACCGGGGAGCCCTCAAAGGTGCTCAGGCATTTCCTTAAAGAGATAAGCGAACAGGAAGAGCTCGCAGAACTGGAAGGAAAAGACCCTGCCATCAAAATAAGCAACCTGTCGCACCGCTTTGCCCTCATAAGGGTAGGTGAAGTACTGAAATTCACAGACCTCTCACTGGACATCAACGCAGGGGAGATCACTGCGCTCATAGGCCAGTCGGGAGCAGGCAAGACGACCCTGCTCAAGATGATAGAGGGATTAAGGGTGCCAAAGGAAGGAGAGATATGCTACCTGCACGATGGCCAGTGGCTCAACATCCTGGAATTCACAAGGCAGCGCCTTGACCTGCGTAAGAAGATCAGCATCATGCATCAGGAGTTCACCCTTTCTCCCCATTCAACTGTGAGAGAGCAGCTGGCATTCAGGCTCCGCCTCAAAGGCAAAAGATCACTGGAGTATGCAAGGGAGAAGGCCGCTGAGCTCGGGATATCAGACAAAGTGCTGGACACACTGTACAGCCTTCCCGACATGACAGAGGACGAGAAGGAAATACTCATGCGCCAGATGAACCTCACGGCAGACATATATGCAAGGCTTTTCCCCCTCATCACAAAGCAGGACGTGGACGGGTACGCAAAAGATGTCTTCGAGGCCCTTGACCTGCCTCTTGAGATACTGGACAAGACACCCTACCAGATAAGCGGCGGGGAACATGTGCGCGCCTACATAGCCCTTGCACTTATCACCCACCCGGAGATACTCATTCTGGACGAGCCCTTCGGGGACCTTGATCCTGTGACACTCAGGGACGTGACCAATTCCCTCAAGAGGATAAACAAAAGGATGGGCACTACCATTGTGCTTGTGAGCCATCACATGGACTTTGTCAGGGAAGTGGCACACAGGGCCATACTTATTGACAATGCAAGGATAATAATGGACGGGAAACCTGAAGAGGTCTGCAATCGCCTTGTAGAGATGAGCCACGCCAGGTATCTCGAGCATGACCTTAAAGAGCTTGCAGAGTAAAGATATACCTAATTTTCTTTTCCTTCATTTTTTTAAGCATGCCATATAACAGCGCATGAGAACATATTTATCATAACACCTACCAATTAATCATTGGAGGTTTAGAATTGAGAGACATGACAGAATTATGGAAAAAAGCGACTCTGTTCGGTATTGGCATGTGGGCCCTCACTGAAGAGAAGATACAGGATTTCACGGATGAGCTCATTGAGAACGGCGAGATGAAGAAGGAAGAAGGCAAGAAGTTCGTGCATGAACTCGTGGACGAGCAGAGAAAACAGAAAGAAGAGATGGAGAACAGGATCACTGCCAGGGTACAGGAAACCTTCAAAAGGGCGGATTACGCAACCAAGGAAGAAGTAAAGGATCTGAAAGAAACTATCCGGGGACTGGAAAGCAAGATAGACATGCTGGTCAACAGGGAGAAGGCCATGCATGAACCAAGTGCATCTTCCTTAAGTAAGGAAGAGGACGATCTTTAAGAACACCAGAAACCCGGAGGAGGGAGTGTGGTCGTCAGTAAGGGAGAGAGTTTATTCCTTCTTTTTGCCAAACTCATTTATTCACTGGTGGAGCCTTCGGAGAAAAAGAAGGGAGAGACTGAAGGCAGGGTCACAGAGTGGAGCATCCTGCCGGAAAAACCGCTGGTGGGGGATACCCTTACTATCAGTGGCAGATCAGAGCCAGATAGCATACATGATCTCGAAGTCTCATTCTCAAGATCGGTGCCTGTCAGGAACGGTCTTTACGAATATGCCTTTGAAGGAATAGAGATACCAAAGGGCAGGAACCGGTTCACGGTCACTTCCCGGCAGGTAAGGGACCTGAACTTCATAGTGAAGATGTTTGTTGACTTCAAACGCAGTTTTGATGCAAGGGAAGGTATAGCTGAGTTTGCGGAAGACAACGTCCCACACGGAACATACGACATACTCATCAACGGGCAGGCAGAAAAAGGTGAAAAGGAAGTAGGGCTGGATTTTGCAGCTATGCAGAGTATCCGCTCTGACACCGAGGGCAATTTCAGCCTCAACTATAGAACAGAAGCACTTCCGACCGGTGATTTCACAGTGCGCCTTGGAGGCTCTGAGAAGGAGATTAAGCTGGAACCTGCACAATGACTGTTAAAAAAGCAAAGGGAGACAGATCAGACTCCCTTGGAGGTCATCAGTTTAATGAACTCGGTGGACTCCATAACAGGGCAGCTTTCGATCAGGCATATATCGGACCACGGAAGGTTGAACTCTGCAAACGCTTTAGAGTCGTTTGTCTCGTACAGTATGAAATATCTTCCACCTGAGATGTCCATCCACTGGTTCATAATATTAACGCCTGCAGGCGGCCTCAGTTTCTTGAAATGCTCGATGACCTCATTACTGTTCTCGGGTTGCCATGTACTTATGCTCAAAAATAACATGTTCTCACTCCTGATGTCAACTGTAGATAGAGCTATGACTCACATTCTTTACCCTATCCCACTTATTACAGATTGGAGTTGAGGATTATTTAACCGTTTCCCCGGCTGCAGGGAACTGCAGATGATAAGACATAATTTAATATGAATTAGAGTTCAAAATAGGAACATCAAAATAATAAAATCATAGTTGAGATAACCATGCTAAACCGCAAGCTGAACAGGTACTCGATGATCAGGAGATATGGCAAGATCGTTGATACACTGATAAAGTATGAGTTCGGGTATCTTGTGGACCGACTGAAGATAGGCGAATTCAGGCCTCTGCGCTCAAGGCTCCGGAAAAGGGAACACACTCCTGCAGACACCATGTCGCGCCCAAGAAGGGTAAGGATGGTGCTGGAAGAGCTTGGGCCCACATACATCAAGCTGGGTCAGATCCTGAGCATGAGACAAGACCTCATTCCATTGGAATATACCGAGGAACTCTCCAGGCTGCAGGACGAGGTGCAGGCCTTCGGATTCGGGGACGTCGGAAAAGTTATAAGGGAAGAACTGGGCTCTGAGATAAAGGACCTTTTCGAACACTTTGAAGAAACGCCAATCGCAGCGGCATCCATCGGACAGGTCCATTATGCAAGACTGAAGAATGGCGAAGAGGTAGCTGTCAAGGTCCAGCGCCCAGACATAAGGAAGATCATTGACGCTGACCTCGATATCATGTACAGCCTTGCAGTATTTGCGGAAGAGCACATCCCGGAGGCGCGGCTGTATCGTCCGGGGGAGACCATCGAGGAATTCGAAAGCACCATTATCAACGAGATGGACTACACACAGGAAGCCAGGAATGCCCAGCGCTTTGCAAACAATCTCGTGGACGACCCCCTTATCTATATCCCGAAGGTTTACTGGGAGTACACCAGTTCCAGGGTCCTGACCCTTGAGTACATAGACGGGGTGAAAAGCAGCCTCTTCGAGGAATCGGAAGATTTCGGCATTGACAGGAAGAACATAGCCAGGGCCGTTGTCGAGTCTTTCATGAAACAGGTCTATGAGGACGGGTTCTTCCATGCGGACCTGCACTCAGGCAATGTATTCATTATGAAGGACGGCAGGATAGCCCTGCTGGATTTCGGGATGGCGGGCTTCCTTTCCCCCGATATGAGAAACCTGCTTATCGATGAACTGATAGCCATCACAAAAGGCGACACTAAACTCTACATAGAGATCCTGCGGGACCTGGGCTCCATCGGGGACGAGGTGGACATCCAGTCGCTGAAGATCGATATCGACCACCTGCTCTACAAGTATTACGGGAGATCTATCAAGCAGCTGGATACCGCTGCAATACTTCAGGAAATGGTGGGACTGCTCAGGAAGCACCAGGTACGCGTGCCATCCAATATCGCCCTGCTGTCAAAAGGTGCCATGACCGTGGAAGGCTTCGGAGCCCTCATGGACCCTGAAATGAACATTGCCGAGATTGCGGAACCCTACGCCAGAAGAGCCATGAAGAAGCGTTTCCAGCTGAGCAGTATTACAGGCGGGGCATACAGTGACCTTTACAACTGGTCGAGGGTGATGCGCCGGGCACCCATAAAAATATCCCACATACTGGATGTGGCTGAAAAGGGATACCTGAAGCTCAGGTTCGATCCTCATGGATTTGACAGGATAGTGGCGGAGCTTGATGCGGCAAGCAACCGGCTTGCGTTCAGCCTTATCATATCTGCCATCATAGTTGGCTCGTCCCTCATAATCCAGACCGGACAGGAACCACATATAGGGGGTATGCCCATGCTGGGAGTCATCGGGTTCGTAATGGCGGGCCTTCTGGGGATGTGGCTTGTTGTGTACATACTCCGTACAGGGCGCATCTGAGGTATACGACATCTTAAATAAGAGGCGCAGTCTATTAGTTATCATTAGCATGACTGGCCCGGGGCCAGCAACGGTGAGAAAAATGACAGACCCTAATGTTGAGAGAAAACTTGTCGAAATTATGCGCATCATCAGCGAAAGTGATAAACCTGTAGGTGCACGGCTTATTGCCGACGAGCTTCACAACCGCGGCTATGCAATAGGAGAGAGGGCTGTCAGATACCATCTCAGGATACTTGATGAAAGGGGCTTCACCAAGAAGCATGGTTATATAGGCCGCACAATTACCGAGCGGGGAAAAAAGGAACTCAGTGACGCACTTATCAGCGACAGGCTGGGCTTTATAATCTCACGGATCGAGGAACTCATCTACAGGACCGACTACGACCTTGACACCGGCAAGGGAAACGTCATTGTGAACATCACCTATATCGACAAGGATGATTTCGATAATGCTGCAGACATCATACGTTATGCGATGTCCCAGGGAGCAACGATCAGTTCCAAGGCCGGCATCTTTGAAGAGGATTCCAGTGAGTTCGACATCTATGTACCGGAGGGACAGGTGGCACTGGCGACAGTCTGCAGCATAACTTTCGACGGGCTGCTGCTCAAAAGCGGGATACCGGTGTCCCCGCTCTATGGAGGCCTTATGCAGATGGAGAAACATGAACCGGAGGGTTTTGTTGACCTCATATCCTATAACGGCACCTCTATTGACCCCATCAAACTGTTCTTAAGGAGAAAGGCCACCTCCGTCCTCCAGACATTTGATACCGGCACCGGGAAAATGCTGGCCAACGTGAGGGAAATACCTGCTGCTGCAGCTCCCAAGGCCATGGAGATGCTTGAGCTTGCCAGAAAGGCGGATATAAAAGGGCATATCTGCATTGGCGAACCCGGAGTAGAGGTGCTCTACGCGCCCGTCTCAAGAGGAATGGTCGGTATACCCGTAATGACAGGTATCAATGCAGTGGCTGCCGTGGAAGAAGCCGGCATTCGGGCTGAAACGCTCCCAGTGTCCACGGTCATGGAGTTCAGACGGATGAAAGAGTTCTGAACTCTTGCACGTACATCCCCTAATAAGGAGAGCGTGCACTCTTGCTCTTCTTTACAATATTCATCATCGAGAAATAGCCTCTTCCGAACTCCTGCGAGAGGATGGCATAGGCTTGCCTGTCCGTAACACCGGTGCGCTTTATATTGTGATATCGCTCCACTACGCTGCCCATCTCTTCTTTTGTCCAGCGCTTCCTCTGGTTGAAGTGAGGATTGCCATCATTTGATCTCAGGCCTGCCAGCATCCAGCCGCGCTCTATGTTGGATATATGCCCTACCTGCTGCAGGTATGCTGCTTCGTTTATCTCAAAGCCTGTGGAGTACCTGCCCAGGGACCGGGCAACCTTTGCACTTGAGAAGCTGCCCAGGAAGAAATCGCATACAAGGTCACCCTCATCCGAGGAATAGAGTATCATCTTCTTGAGCAGCTCCACCGGAAGCTCATTCTTGTTCCTTATCCTTCCCTTCTTATACTCCCGGCCGATAACCCATACATCCTCCAGGTCGCAGTAGAGCATTGAAGATCCATCCGGACCCTTCTCCGCGGCACCGAAGCGGCAATAGGGATTGAACTTTACATCGCGACCGCTCTTTTTACAGTAGAGGATATGATAATGTGAGGTCACGAACTTATTCTTCGTACTTACCCCGAAATTGTACTTCCAGATGATATGGTTGATGACCTCAAGACCGTTCAGTTCAATGGCAAGCAGGATATCCATCAGGTTCGTCCAGCCGGAAACGACATACATGGAGCCGGTATCTTTCAGGACCCTTTTTGCCTGCTCCATCCACCTGAAGGAGAAATCCCTGTACTTCTCCCTGGAAACCTCCACATAACCTTCCACAACATGCTCCTCCTTCCTGTTATAGAGCTTATGCAAATGGTCACCCTCTATGGCAAAAGGCGGGTCTGTGATCACAAGGTCAATCACCCCGTCAGGAATGTGTGCCTTGGCACCTTCAATACAGTCCATGTTGTAGTAAGTATCTTTCATCCGGACGAAATATGCATTTACATTATATATATCCCGTGATATTTTTATAATATCTTTTGAATAAATTTTTGCGCCGTTTCCAATAAAACGGCATCATCCAAGCCTTGACATCAAAATCCGCACGGAACATTTCCCTTGCTGGCAGCATGCCTTACCATTCAGAGCAAAGTAAAATCCAAAACTACCAGAACTTATAAATATTATTAGCTCTACACTGGGTATCCGTCTACCGAGTTAGGCGCAAGTCAGGTGTATTTCCATGTTAAGAACATTACCAAAAATCAATCCCAGAATGATATTGCAGTTACTGCTGCTTATCAGTGTCATATTTATAGCAGTTGTTGTGCCTGTTTCAGCACAGTCGGTTGAAGAGAACGCAGAGTCAATAGAGAACCTGCAAACTGCACTTACCTTCCTGTGGCTAATCATAGCAGGAGCCATAGTGTTCTTAATGCATGCAGGATTCTCACTTGTGGAGATAGGGCTCACCCGTACTAAGAACACAACCAACATCCTCATGAAGAACTTCATGACCATCTGCCTGGGCGTAATAGTATACTGGGCAGTCGGCTGGGGCATCATGTACGGTGCAGACTTTGCGGGCCTCATAGGTATCGACCAGTTCTTCCTCATGGGAGCTGACAATGCCCTGTGGAACAGCTGGTGGTTCCAGATGGTGTTCGCAGCAACCGGTGCCACAATAGTCTCAGGTGCAATGGCCGAAAGGACGGACTTCAAGGCATACCTCATCTACACAGTGCTTATGGTAGCACTCATCTACCCCGTATACGGACACTGGGTATGGAGCGGTGCGGGAATACTCACCAGCGGATTCCTTGTTGATGCCATCGGTGTTGTACACCACGACTTCGCAGGTTCCGGTGTCGTACACTCGATCGGAGGATACTCAGCCCTTGCAGGTGTGCTCCTGGTAGGCTCAAGGATAGGCAAGTTCAGGAACGGCAAGCCCGTAGCAATACCGGGTCACAGCCTTCCGCTGGCATTCCTCGGTACACTCATACTGGCATTCGGCTGGGTAGGGTTCAACGGAGGCAGTACCCTTGACGGAAACGACCCCTATGTCAACCTCGTAATCGCAAACACCTTCCTGGCAGGCGCTGCCGGAGCCATAGTTGTAATGGCAATCACCTGGATGAAGACAGGAAAGCCGGATCCTTCCCTTACGGCAAACGGACTTCTTGCAGGCCTTGTGGCAATAACCGCACCGTGCGGCTCCGTCGAGAACTGGGCAGCAATAGTCATAGGCATTGTAAGCAGTATCATAGTATATGCAGGAGTGATGTTCAACGAGAACGTGCTCAAGCTGGACGACCCGGTAGGTGCCATCGCAGTACACGGATACTCCGGAAGCTGGGGATTGCTCTCAGTAGGCATATTCTCAGTAGGAATGGGCAACGGCATACTCGCAGATGCAGTGTATGCAGCTGAAGGCGTAGGCCTTATCTACGGAGGATACCAGCAGTTCCTTATCCAGGTAGTCGCCGTTATACTTAGTATAATATGGGCGTTCGGTATCTCGTTCATAATCTTCAAGATACTTGACTGGACCGTAGGACTGCGCGTATCAGAGGAACACGAGATTGCCGGACTGGACATAGTCGAGCATGGTATCAGCGCATACCCAGAGTTCATGATCCTGAAGGAGTGATGTAAAATGATGAAGATAGAAGCGATCATAAGGCCGACAAAGATCCACGAGGTCAAGGACGCACTGGATGAAGCAGGATTCGAGAGTGTGACCGTGACCGATGTAAAAGGCCGCGGCAAGCAGAAGGGAGTAATGCAACAGTGGAGAGGGCGCAAGTACTGCGTTGACCTGCTGCCAAAGATCAAGATGGAGATGGTTGTCAATGACCATGAGGTGGACAAGATAGTCGACATCATTACAAAGACAGCAGCCACCGGATCCATCGGCGACGGTAAGATCTTCATTTACCCGATTGCAAAGATAGTAAGGATACGTACCGGCGAAACAGACGGAGATGCGCTCTAAGCGCATTTCCCATACCTCCTTCTTAAGGCCTTTCTTTTGTTCCCCCACCTGATCCCATCAGTTTTAAAGGCTGCAGGGAGAATACGTTACCCTTGGATACCTCATTTGGCCTTACTGCACTTCCCCCGGGGATCATTCGGGGAGATTAGCTAACGACAGCAGTAAGACGAACCAACTGACTGGATCATTGTATCAGGCACCTACATTGACGAGTTCGAGGCTCCCGTGGTAGCCATCAGGAACAGTATTATAGCAGCAGTCCTGGCCTTTGTTGTTCTGGGAGGCGGAGTTGCGTTTCTGGTCAGCAGGTCGATCTCAGGAGGCATTCAGAAGATCGTCTCAGACTTCAAGAAGATATCAGACGATGCGATGGAAGGTAAGATCAATACCAGGGCAGAAACTGACGTGGACATTGATTTCACTGCAATTCCCAAAGGACTTAACGAGATACTGGACTCAATGACACAGGTCATCAACCTGGTGAGCAAAAGCGCAAACACTGTGGCCTCAACAGCAGAAGAGATGTCTGCATCCATTGAGGAAATGACCTCTGCCTCAACACAGATATCCACAACCGTAGGGGAGATCGCAAAGGGAGCGCAGGAACAGTCCGGCAGGGCTGACCAGGTTGCACACACCATGAACGACATGACCACTGGGGTCCAGGATATTGCCGGCAATGCCCAGCAGGCTGCAGAAGCTGCAATGGCTGCAAGCGAGTTTATCCGCAATGTCGGAAAACAGTCACAGGACATGCTTATCCAGATGTCAGAGATACAGACTGCAACCAACGATTCTGCCAGTGTCATAAAAGACCTTGAAGGCAAATCCAAGAAGATCGGAGAGATCGCAGAGCTGATTACCAACATTGCAGACCAGACCAATCTCCTTGCACTGAACGCAGCCATTGAGGCAGCAAGGGCTGGTGAGCACGGACGCGGTTTCGCGGTGGTTGCTGACGAGGTAAGGAAGCTTGCTGAAGACTCAAGAAAGGCTGCAGCACAGATATCCGGCCTGCTCATCGGAATAAGGGACGGTACCCATGCAGCAGTCTCCTCAATGGAAACAGGTACACAGACCGTATCTTCCGGGGTCCAGGCTCTGAATCACACTGTTGAGGCAGTGCAGAAGATAGTTGAGGAAAGCAATAAGGTCGCCCTCATGGCACAGAACATCGCAGCCGCTGCAGAAGAGCAGTCCGCCTCCATCCAGGAGATCACTGCAACGGTGGACGAGGTCGCATCCATATCCCAGGAAGCTGCAGCAGGAACTGAGGAAACGTCTGCTGCCATGGAACAGCAGAACGCATCCATGCTTGAGCTGGCAAAGAGTTCACAGGAACTCTCACAGATGGCCATTGAAATGCAGCAGATGGTCGCCAAGTATCT
>JASKKT010000056.1 GCA_030154025.1 Methanolobus sp. | reverse complement strand
TTAACAATTATCATACTTGTTTGTCTATTACTTTCTATTTCTTCTAATGCCGATGGTAATAAATCAGACACTTATGAAATTGATGGCGGTGAATCCTATATGAGTACAAGCTCTACATTACCAAATTATGGGCCTGAAATGTTTGAAAAAGCCGAAAAAGAATCTAATTTCATAGCTGCTCGTGGAACTGTGCCCGTAATTAGTAATGAGGGGAAAAAAGAGACTGGACAAATCTACTTGTCAAATGCACTCGCAATAATTCAGAAATCTTGGAGTATTTTGTGGTCAATGGTGGTCCTGTTGAAAGTTTTGGGACCTATATCGATGGTTATCTGAAAGTAGGGATGGAGTCTACAACACCTGACAAAGTAAACGATACTGTTGTCGACGAAATATATGAAATTATCAGTAAACAGTGTGAAAAAGAAGGTGTTAATGAGGTACCCGTCGTATTCGTATGGGAACACGAAGAAGAAATAGTGGAAGAAGAGTCTTCACCAACTACAGTAGATGCTTTCGAAAACAAAAGTACACAAGAGAAAAATGATTCTTCACAATCTACCCCAGGTTTTACTTCAACCATGCTCACTCTATGCTTATTGATATTGGTGAATTTCAAGATTGTGGTAAAATGATTAAAAGAAGAAAAGTTTGGAATATTCTGATGATTGTATTCTTAGTTGTTTTATACTCAGCAGACTGCACAAGTGCTGTAACTGACGAGTATGAAGAGTATGTTAACAACTCAAATTACATAGCCAGCCGAGGTACTTTTCCAGATACAATTGACCAAGAATGGAAGAATTCAATGAGAAATTGCTATGCAAACTTCCCAAAACCTCTGTATTATTACAAATTTGATGAGTCTATAAAGTCTGTTGCATTCTGTGATTTTCTAATCGTCGAACTGAATTATGAATATCAGGAAGAGATTAACGATTCCAGAATTGACCAGATGTATCAGAAAATAGAAGAGTATTGTGAGGATAATGCTAATATAAGTAACATACCTGTGATATTCATGTGGGCGGAAGATAGGGGGGATCTTGTTATGGTATACGATCCTTATGACTTTGAAAAGGCAAAAAACAGTTCATTTATTATAGCTTCAAGAGGGACTGTACCCACTTTTGCTAATAGAGATGAATGGCGGCAATGGACAGAAAAAGTTTTTGAAGCCCGGAGCATCATGGAGCTAGAATCATATAATCCTTCCCATGATGGACCTGTGTTATCATTTGGTTTCAAACGATATAGCGGATATATAGAAGTTGGATTAAACAGGGATACTCCGGAAAAAGTAAATGATTCATCCATAAATGAAATATATCGGATAATTGATGAACACTATAAAGAAGCGGGTATCAGTGATATCCCTGTTGTTTTTGTATGGGACACATCAGTAGTGATCGATGAGGCGGAAGCGCCTCTTTCAAGTGAAGATGAACCTGCGCAAACTACACCTGGTTTCACTTTCATTACACTTATTCTATGTCTGCTTGTATTGGCTAAAGTAAGAGGGAATGATTCCATTACCTTACCTGAACCCCCTAAATAGGAAATAAGTTTTAGAGATGGAACCTATATCAAGAATATCAATACTATTTTTTACGAAGTAGTACAAGAAGTCCTAATGGGTTTCAGAGAATTCTAGGTGAACTTAGGTTAGTCTCATCAAACTTCCAGCAACCGGTTCGTCAGGTCCGCATCAATGACGTAATCAAACTCGATCGTCCCTGGCCAGTTCTGGTTCTGGAAGATGGACTGGAAGCATACTCCGATAATAAGTCTTTTTTCAGCACCTTCACAGATACTGTCAACCAGTTCCTTTGCCTTTACGGGCTCAATACCTATCTTTGGCATCGCAAGCCCGCCGAGCAGAACTACTGTATCGGCATGGAAGTCCACAGACTCCCCCAACTGCATTCCAGATGGGGTTGAAACTATGGATCTTGCATCCTCCAGCCTCGCATCAGGCACGAATTTTAACTCCTTGCCGCTGCGCCCCTGATGACATAAGCCATCAGCTCTGCAAAGGGAGTACAGAAACCCGCAGACCCCACAAAAGTGATATTTTGGGAACCTTCTACCAGTTTCCTGAAGTCGGTGAGCTGGCCGCCTATGCCTTTAGAAGTGTTCAGTGTTTTCATGAGTATTGCCTTCTGCAAAGTGAAAAAGAGAGAAAATAGAGTACAACCTTAAGTTGCACTCTGTACGGCCGAAGGATTATACTTCCTTGACCTTGAAGGACTCCAGGAGGATTCCCGGGTTGGTCTTCCCGCTGGTGAAGGACTTCTTGGACTTGAGGTCGTTAATCGTTATCTTTGCAGGGGCGAACATGCCTGCGTCCACCTTGAAGAAGTCAAAGCCGGCCTCCTTGAAGGTTGTGTAGAAGGGCTTGCCGAAGTCCTTGGATGTAGTGGAGGGTGCCTTCTTCACGAAGTCCTCGAGCTTCTCGGCGTCTCCGTACTCCACGGTGTAATAGGTCTCGCCGCAGTAGATGATACAGTCATTGGTGGAGCCCATGCACTTTGTGTCATCGCCTACTATGGGTGCTATCGGGGCGACACCGAAACCGCTCTTGATAGTGTTGATGTCGAAGCCGATGGATTCGAGCTTGTGGATACCGGTCTCCACGACACGGGCAGATATCTGCACGCTGCCTGCGATGGAGGCTGTGGGTGCCACTGCAATGTAAACATTCTCCGGGTCAACGCTGCAGTGCTTGGCTATGTACTCTACTACCTCCTCATTGGGAAGGGCGCTTGACTCCATGACAAGTACCGCGAACTCTGAGTCATCCTTGTAGCCGATCTCCTCATAGAGCTCCTTTGGCTTGAGGCCAAGTGCCCTTGCAGGACCTGAGCCCATACCGAAGTACTTGCCCACGGATATCCTCCAGCCGGCGTACTGGGAAGCCATGCACGCAACTGTCGGGTGGTCAGTAGCCACCTGTATTGCAGGCATCGGGAGCCCGCCGACATCGACCTTTGTGTAGCTTAGATCTGCAAGGTCTGCAAGACAGAGACGTGACAGGTACATGCCCGCGTCATAGCCGCCTTCCATGTTGACACCACAGTCGATGACAGTTGCACCATTGTCGAGCTCCATGGATTTTATCTTGAGCTCCTCTTCCCAGTCAAGCATCTCGTCGATGATTGCAATTCCCTTTTCGTTGACACTTATCACGCTATCACTCTTGTACAGTTGATTGACTGTCATTATACAGGGAAGCATATATAGGTTTCGAAAATCAGCATGCCACCGGGCGTGAATAAGATACGCTGCTTAACTGGAAAAAGAGCTCATTCAGCTTTTTTCAGGGTAAGCCAGAAAACGCTTCCATGTCCTTCGGGGTTGTCAAGCACCCCGACCTGCTCGTTATGCAGGTCAATGATCCTTTTGACAATGGCTAGTCCTATACCTGTACCCCTGACATTGTCCTTATGCAAACGCTTGAAGCGCTCAAAGACAGCAAGCTTGTCCTTGTCAGGAATACCCTCACCCTGGTCTGTGACACTGATCTTCCACTTGTCCCCGGCATCATCGATCCTGATCTTGATCAGGCTTTCATCTGCAGTATACTTCACGGCATTTGATACAAGGTTACTGAACACCCTTTCTATCATCGGGTTGACCACAGCAGGATAGGCTCCATCAAAAAGGAGATCGATATTGACACCTTTGTTCTGCATGTCTATTGAAAAGTTAGCGACCGAATCCGTCAGCAGTGAAGCGACATCCATTCTCACGAAACCGATTTCCTCAATGGATTCCAGCTTTGCAAGATGGGCAGCACCCTCTATAAGGTCGATGAGCTTGTTGGTAGATTTGGAGATGTTCTCAATAATGGATCTTTTGCGCTCATCCATTTCCACTTCAATAAGCAGTTCACTGAAAGACTTGATGAGCCCCGCAGGATTCAAGAGATCGTGCCGCATGATATCAGTGAAGAGATCCTTGAGCTCGTTGGAGCGCTCCAGCTGTTGGGCATACTCGTGTAACTGGACCTCTGCTTTTTTCCTCTCAGTGATATCTTCCCCGGAGATAAGTATCCCTGAGAAGTTGCCTTTGTCGTCTTTGAGGATGGAGTCATACCACAGGAAAAAGCGTTCTTCGCCGCTGCTGACAATAAGCGGGTACTCATGATACTCACACATCCTGATCGAGCCTTTCAGAAGCTCATCATATGTTCTCCTCACCTGGGAGGAATAGTTTTCCGGCACGAAGGAGCTTATCCAGTTCTTGTCAAGCGTCTTTTCCTTCTTGTATCCAAGGAAGTCGGAACCTTTCTTGTTGATATGCACAAGATTATAGTTCTGGTCAAGAACTGCTATCAGCACACCTACATAGTCCAGATAGTCATAAGCCTTGTTACGGTCTATGAGCAGGGCATCATGCTGCTGCTTTATCCTGAGGAGGGAAGAGATCTTCTTATCAAGCTCGAACTTGCCCACAGGCTTTTTAAGGAACTCGTCGGCACCTGCCTCTATGCCTTTCTGGTGGTCCTCCTTAGAAGTGAGGGCCGTTATCATGATTATCGGGATGAAGTCGATCCTGTACTCATGCCTGATGATCCTGCAGACCTCATAGCCGTCCATATCGGGCATCATCACGTCAAGTAAAATGAGATCGGGCATCTCTTTCTTTACCTTATCGAGAGCATCTTTCCCATTGTAGGCTGTAATGACATCATAGTCATTATTAAGGTACGCACGCATGAGCTCTACATTCAGCAGCTCGTCATCAACAACAAGTATCCTGGGTCTGGCTCCACTGGTCATATATTAATGTGTAGTATAAACCTATATTTATATAAAATTACCGTAATAAATGCAGGGATTTTGTCCCCCCTAATTAAAAAAGAAAATCAATATACAAATTTATCAAAGATGATCAAGAGTCTCGACAGATATAATCCTAACATGCTCGATAAAGGGCTCAAGCTTGACAATCTCCTCCTTTGTAAGGCCGTTTGCATCAAAGACAAAACTACCCTCCACAACTAGTGAAGAACCTGGAGTCAGACTTTCACTGACTGTGACAGAAGTGTTCTCCGTGAGGATCCTGTCCGATATGCCTTCACTGAAAACAGGCTCTGCCATGAAGATATTAACCGTCTGTCCCCTTCCATTGTAGAGTACAAAACTATAAGAACAGACCTGCTGGTCTGTGGCGTTCTCACTGAGTGCACCTATTGCAGCCGAACTTTCGGTAATTCTCAGCTCCTCTACTGTGGCAGGCTCAGCGCTAAGCGTGAGAGGCACCAGCACTACCAGAATGCCTGCGATAAAAACAATGATATAATAAAAGAGATTCCTGTTGAGATGCATTTTCCAGAATATAGAAGATATGACATTAATACTTTTTTAGGCGCATACCGTCAGCGTCAGTAGATGCGGGTATGAGGCGCGATGAGGAGATATCAAAGCATTTGACACTAGTTGGTCTGCTAACCTTATGTTGGTTGGTCTGTTAGCCCTATCTTGGTTGGTCTGCACAATATCTCACAAAAGGACGTCAAATGACATTTCGCGCCCCGTTCTCCCCAAAATAATATTGGCAGGCTGCTATAAATAATTACTGAATTATACCTGCACAGAATGCCAGGGATGCTGCAACATATTTATAATATAATACACATAATATTATTTTAAAATTGTTTCAGCACATAAATCGGAGAGTGAAAAATGAACTGCTCAACCTGCGATTATAGAAGATCCATCCCATTGTACACCAAATGCGCGGGGATAGCCGGCAGGTGCAGAGCCGGCACATCGTACTATTGCGGCCATCCAGAAATAGAGAACCCGGTGCCCCTGATCTCTACAGATTGCTGCGTGCTCGATGACTGTCCTGTGATCAAAAACCTGAATGATACCCCGGCACAGCCCGGGACAGCCGGATGACACCTGTTGCAGCTAGGACGCGAACCTATCAGTCCACTAACTCCCCGATGACCTTGTGATCATCAAAGACCTCGTCAGCATGAGGTGCATCATCCATCTGCTCTGTAAGGTCACGGCCGCCTTCATGTTCGTAATGCTCCCCGTCAAACCAGGTATTGCTGCCGGTCATGTCGTAGACCTTACCCTTGTAAGCCACATAGACCTCTTTCGACTTCTTGCCATCATACTTTGAAAGTCCTTCCCTTGTAAATTCCCTCATGATCCTGCTTCCTGTTAATCCTCACATTCATTTGTGCCGCTAAAGTTCATATCTGTTTTCACAGGTAAGGCTCTTTGCGGATTTTCTGCCGGCCATATTTTACAGAACACAGGAACTGAAACGATAACAGGATCTTATATCTGAAAATATGAGGAGGAGCTGAGGAAAGGACAATAAAGAAGGAATACCATAAGAGGGACCCGTTAAGCAAGCTCAGGCATGGTCTTAACCTTGACTGCAAGGACAGAGGCGCCCAAAAGCGTGGTGGTTTTTCGGGCACCTCACCCTTCCTTGATTCCGTTTTTCAATGTACCGTTTTTCTTTGTATCCGTTTTTACGACCAACCACCCTAAGAAAATAATTTTCTCAGAACACGGGTCTAATGCACAAATTGTGCACATCCTACAAAAAGATACCTATATAGCCACTTATAAATAAAAAGATAGTCTATATAGAACATCGGGAATAACCGATTAATTATAGAAAAAGACTATTTCACTTTTCTCGGCTATTTCTTATCTTTCCTCTTATTTGGAACGGTGTTCTGTGAACCCTGACACCATGCATTGATCTCAAGGTCACCGGCGCTCTTTGTGCCGGAACCATCCTCAGTGATCTCACACCAGCTCTCGATCTCACTGTCAAGTGAGGGCAGTTCAATGTCCTTTACAGGCTTCTCCTTTTTAGTATCTTTGTTGTCCATCGACTCTCTCCTTCTACGAATGAATATAAGCGCTGCTGATAAGAAAATACATGTAGGGTGGTGCTGCAGGCAATTGCTCATCATGATCCGGAAACTGCTTTAATGGACCTTATCTCCACAAGCTGTCCCCACATGTGGGAGCTTGCCATATCCTCTACAAGATATGCTGTGAACTCCACTTTCAGCCCGTCCTCCCTGAACTCCTCTCCAAGGTTCAGCGGATCATAGTTCACATCATCACCTGCTATCCCATAGAATCCACCCTCCAGGTCCATATAGACCACAGTACCGGTCGTGCGGATCATGTCTTCAGGAACCACGGCATTAACTATGAGTTCAAAGGTTTCCTCACTGCCCATAATATCCTCCCAGGGGCGCTTGTAAACAGCAGAGATGTTCTGGGTGCCTTCCTCTACAACCTCGAATATCCAGTTGTGCACACCACCTGCACCTACCATCCCTTCAGCTGCGGGATCCTGCACATACTTATCATCCACCAGGGAAAGACCCGGGCTTGCTGAGACGTTCCATGAGTATCCTGTTGTCGGGTTCTCTTTAAGGCTTATCACTAGTGTATCTCCCTTTAAGGCCCATATAGCAGATGTGTTATTGTCCTCAGTGTAGACCGAGGTCATAGATTCGAATGATGAAGTGTTGTTATCTGCAGATGCATCCGGTCCTTCAGAAGCATCTGACCCTTCATCTTCCGTGTCGTTGTCCGCAATACTGCTGCGGGTATCAGTGCATCCCGAGGTAATAGCTGCTAACGCAACGATCCCAATTATAAGCAAAAGACCTGCCTTCGTCGTATCATATTCCTCCTGTATGTAAAAAAAAGCGTGCTGGATATTTATGTCTTGTTTAGACTGCAGGTCCGTTCGCAGACTTTTTACCCATTTACATTGCCCATTGTTCTTCGGCTGTTCTTTCGTTCAGACTCTTGCTTATATAGCAGCATTGACAAACAATTAAATGTACATTCGGTCATAAAATGATACAACTGACAGACACCTGTCGCAGCGATTCCGGAGAGTGGGCCGGGAAAGTAGGAGGTAGTGGCAATGGATTCCGGACATGAACACATGCATGGTGATAAGACAGATGAGAAGACGCCTGAAGAACAGAAGCACTTTATGAAGCAGACGGAGCACAAGGATCATCATACAGGCATGCTTGAAGATTTTAAAAGAAGGTTCTTAATTTCAGTCATTTTAAGTATACCGGTCCTTGTCCTGTCAGCTCACATACAGGCCTTTTTCGGCTTTGAATTGACGTTCCCCGGAGATGAGATAGCGGTATTCGTACTATCCTCAGTGATATACTTCTATGGAGGATACCCGTTCCTTACCGGCTTCTTCAATGAGCTCAGGACAAAGACCCCCGGCATGATGACACTGATAGCTGTTGCGATTACTGTGGCTTACATATACAGCTCTGCAGTGGTCTTCGGCCTTGAGGGAGATGTGTTCTTCTGGGAACTGGTAACCCTTATAGATATCATGCTGCTTGGCCACTGGCTGGAAATGCGCTCCGTGATGGGAGCCTCGAGGGCATTGGAGGAACTGGTCAGGATAATGCCCTCTGTGGCCCACCTGATAATGGATGGAAAATTAGTGGACGTGCAGGTTGAAGAACTTAAAGTGGGGGACAGTGTGCTTGTCAAGCCCGGAGAAAAGGTGCCTGTCGATGGCGTGGTTACAAAGGGCGGAACCAGCGTTAACGAGGCCATGCTGACAGGGGAATCATTGCCTGTACAGAAGAAATCAGGGGATACTGTTATAGGAGGGTCTGTCAACGGGGAAGGTTCCATTGAAGTAGAGGTTCGCAAGACAGGAAAAGATACATACATTAACCAGGTCATCGACCTTGTAAAGAGTGCGCAGGACAGCAGGTCAAGAACTCAGGACCTGGCAAACCGGGCAGCTCTTGTACTTACCATAATAGCCCTGAGTGTGGGCATCCTGACCCTTGCAGCCTGGCTGTATTTTGGAAGTAGTTTTGTCTTTGCACTGGAAAGGGCAGTGACCGTCATGGTCATAGCCTGTCCCCATGCTCTCGGGCTGGCCATACCCCTTGTGGTGGCTGTGTCCACTTCCCTTGCGGCTAACTCCGGCCTGCTTATCCGGGACCGGCAGGCTTTTGAGAGAGCAAGGGACCTGCAGGCGATCATATTCGATAAGACCGGCACCCTTACCGAAGGGAAGTTCGGGGTCACCGACATAGTACCTCTGGCAGATATGAACAAGGAGGATATACTCAGGCTCACGGCCTCTCTTGAGTCAAATTCCGGCCACCCGATAGCAGTTGGTATTACTGACAGTGCCAGGCAGAAAGGTCTTGATATAAAGGGTCCGGAGAACTTCAATTCCATCCCCGGTAAAGGCGTGGAGGGCATTGTGGAAGGCAGGGAACTGAAAGTCGTCAGTCCGGGATATCTTCGCGAGAACGGGATCAGTATCGCTGATGAGAATATAAGCAATGTTGAGAAGCAGGGAAAGACTGTTGTCTTCCTTCTCGAAGGGAACAGGCCACTTGGTGCCCTGGGGCTTGCGGACCTCGTCAGACAGGAATCAAGGGAAGCCATAGACCGGCTGAAATCCATGGACATAAAATGCATGATGCTCACAGGCGATAACGAGTTCGTTGCCAGGTGGGTAGCTGAGGAACTGGGGCTTGATGAATACTTTGCAGGGGTACTGCCACATGAGAAAGCCGAAAAGGTAAAAGAAGTGCAGCAGAAGTATATCGTAGCCATGGTAGGCGATGGCGTGAACGATGCTCCTGCGCTTGTTCAGGCGAATGTGGGCATTGCCATTGGAGCCGGTACGGATGTAGCCATCGAGAGTGCGGATATCGTACTTGTGAAGAACGATCCCAGGAACGTTGCGGACATAGCCGTACTCGCAAGGAAGACCTACTCCAAGATGTTCCAGAACCTGCTCTGGGCCACGGGCTATAACGCTTTTGCAATTCCCCTGGCCGCCGGGGTACTCTATACTTCCGGTATCCTTCTCACTCCCGCAGCAGGGGCTTTCCTGATGAGTATCAGCACTGTTATTGTTGCCATCAATGCAAAGACACTCAGAATGTGACATTGCTTCTGGCAGGATGCAAACATCAAAAGATATATCAGATATTAAAGTAGAGTAATTGTGTAGAAAAAGGAAGTATTAAGGGGGAATTAATGAAATGATCCAGACACTGGTACAGGCATGGCTAGTAAAGAAAATGATGGCTTTGCCCATGTGGCTTTTGATGGCATTGGGTGCTGTCATGGTAGCTAAATGGGTACGTGGGCGCAGGAAGGGGACCGTCTAAGGTACCTGCCTCTTCTATTTTACGGCCACAGCATACCACAACATTTTATACTGAGTGGAGGGCGGAATGAATGAACTCTGTTAACAGCATGATAGGATATTACGGATTTTTTCCCATGTTCATGATGATGCTATTCTGGATACTGCTTACAATAGGAATAGTGCTGCTGGTAAAATGGTTCATTGACCAGAACAAGGATCAAAACGAAGCAAAAAACATGACTGCTCTGGAAGCAGCGCAGCTGCGTTATGCAAGAGGGGAGATCAGCAGGGAAGAATTCGAAGAGATCAAAAATAACCTGGAGGAATAGGCGTGGCAAGAAAGAATCTAGTGGTGATAGCACTTGCACTGATAGTTGCAGGTATAGCGGGACTGGTGTATCTTGCTTCTATACCAGGATACATTCCCGGTACCAGGGGTCCCGGATATCCTGATACTGCATATCCCGTTAATGAAGACACTTTGGAGGCTGATTATGAATCCAACGGGCAGATGATCTATTATACCGGATATAACGAGACAGGCCAGCAGATAGACACAAGCGACGGACCTCACTGGCTCTATGTGCATGGAGGCAGCTGTGTCCACTGCCATGGAGAAGATGGAAAAGGAGGAGTGCCTGTTATGATGGAATATGTCGTGCCATCCGATATCACCTATGAAGGACTCACTTCAGAGGAACACGCAGAACATGAACCCTATACAGATGAAACTCTCAGAAGGGCCATAAGATCAGGTATAGACCCGGAAGGCCATCCCCTCGATGCAACCATGCCAAGATGGGATATGACTGACGAAGACGTGAACGATCTGATTGATTACTTGAAGACTCTATAAAAAAGGAAAATCACCTGCAGACAGGCAATATGTATCACACTTCCCTTCAGATGTGCTCCGGGGCTGCTTCTCAACATCATGGCCGCACGCTCCGCATTTCTCCATATATCTCCCCTCCCCTCTTGAATATGGATACGTTATAAGTCTATCTTTACAGGTATAAACCTAATCGCCATTACAGCGTCAGTGAACATTATTCCTGCACAATAATAACACCTTTGACATCAAAACCGGTATTAGCTTACTGCTATAAAATTATACGAATCATTGAAATTCAGTAGTGATATAATATTTTCAGGTTCATGAAAAGTAGAATACTATGTTCGTTTAATACAGGTTTATCTTAAATAAAATAATATCTAACTGTTTCATGTGGGTTAGCGGACCAAGGGGTAACAGGCCACAAAGGGTAAACCGAAGAGATACAGGAGAATATCTCGTATTGAAAGGGTGAGACACTGCGAGTGACATGTTCCTCAGGCGCCTCATCCTTTCTTAAGATAGTGAGATATAGGTGAAATGATCCCGTGACTTTAACTTACCATTTCTCCATATAATCAAGGATCTCTTTCAGGCTTGCGTTCAAGGGCAAAGGATGCAATTGAGATCTCAAGGAAAGAAGGAATGAAACTCAGGATAGCGGGTTTTATTCCTAATATGGAGTATTACGAAAAGGAGATCAAACATCTCATCGATAATGAGCAGATAATCTATGAAGGGCATGTTGACCATGAGTTCAAAAGAGAACTGCTACCAATACCTGTGCCCTCATACATCCGGTAAAGTTTGACGAACCTTTCGGGCTGGGGATAGTGGAGGCGTTTGCCTGCGGTACGCCTGTGATCGCCTATAACCGGGGTTCCATACCCGAACTGATAAAGGACGGGGAGACCGGGTTTGTGGTTAATGGTATTGATGAGACCGTGGATGCGCTGAAAAAGATAGACACAATATCCCGGAAAAGATGCAGAGAGACAGCTGAGAAGCATTATTCTGCCGCCAGGATGGCAGATGAGTATATCAGGGTCTATGAAAAAATTCAGGAGATACGTAAAAACGAGGAGAAGCGGCCCTGGGGTTACTATAAGGTGCTGTCAGATAATCCGGGTTTCAAGGTCAAGACAATTACCGTGCTGCCGGGGGAGAAAATATCCCTTCAGAGACATTTTCACAGGAGTCAGCACTGGTTCGTGGTCGAGGGAGAGGGGATCGTTGACGAGGACAAGCAGTGCTTCAAGGTTGAGGACCGGGATATTCCGTGGACATACCTACAAACGCCGTTCACAGGATCATGAATACCGGTGATGAGAATCTCACCTTTGTAGAGATAGCAAAGGGTGACCAGATAGAAGAAGAAGAAGACATCGAAAAGAACGAGGATGAGTATGGGAGGGTGTAATACAGCCCGGCTTATGTCGGTCCTGCACTCCCCTCCCTTAATTAAGGATTTCAGACCTCGTTGAATTCTATGCTGACCCTTTCATTCTTCCTGGAGAGGGACTTTGACAGCATTCCTGTCTCCATCCTGCATACGTGCAGTACGCCGGAGGGTACAATGCAGATAGGTGTACACTGGGCCTCCTGTGCCTTTTTCATTACATAGTTATCCTTGATGTCCATTGTTTCCATCATGGGTACCTCCATGTGGGACATGCTCTTTATCTTGGCACAGGGGGACTCGATGTCAATGATTATGTTCTTGCCTTCGAGCTTTCCCGTTATCCTGTGGGTAAAGCCGCATATGGATGAGTTTACGGTAACTGTTGTTGGCATATGGTATCTCCTGTATGTGCATATCAGCCTGCTTCAAAGATTACCAGAAAAGGTAACAGATGCGACAGGTATTATAGTGATTAAATAAGTGCAGTCCTTATATATCAATTGTGAGAGAGCAGCTGTGTCACGGCAACACCTGGATGCTCTTCACATAGACCCAAGGCAAGCGCTTGCGCAGCTGCCTTTGATCCGCATGGGACTTACTTTTCCTCATCTCCTGCACATGAGCAGCAGACATTGCCCTTGAGTATCTCTTTCCAGTCCCCTATGACATCATGGGTCCAGCAGTCATCAGCCCCCGCTGCCTCCCTCATGGTGAGTGCGAGTATGTAGGTGAGCTCCTTGACAGTTGCACCTGCTTCCAGCGCCCCTTTGAAGTGTTTGAGGACGCAGGGCTTTGACCTTGCCTTAATGGAAAGAGCAAAACAGAGGAACTGGTATGTCTTCTCATCAACAGGTCTTTTCTCAGCATAGAGCTTGTCTATCTCATCAAGCTTTTCCGTGAATTCCGGGAAGAACTCTTCAAGCATTTTCATTTGTGATGTCTCCATTAATGATTTTACTTAACGCTGTTAACAGTGCAGTGCTATTTCAGGACCTAAGAGGAAAATAGCACTTCAAAATATGTTGAAGTGCCTTGTATTTAAATCTAATTCCTGTCGGAAAAGTAAGATATCCCTGGCGGCAACTACATGACCAGGACTACACCTGTAGTTTGAAATATTTCCCGAAGACCCGCGGGCTTTTCTCCAGCACAGCAACAGCCGCGCCCAGCAGAATGAAGATGCAGCCGATCACCGTATTCAGGTAAAGGGGCGTGTGAAGTATGGTGTAGTCAAAGAAGATGCCGCTGACAGGCTCGATAAGTGCCGCAAGCGCCGTATTGACAGCGCCAAAGAACACAAGCATGCCAGTGTTGTCAATAAGCACCGGCTGCGATATCCTTGCGCCGAAAGGAAAGAGCAGCACCACCCCGATGAGAGTATACCAGAACAACTGTGCAATACTGCTGTAATCATCCTTGAGGTAGCGGATGACTATGATCTCACAACCGAAAACGAAACCGGACAGAACACCTGCCGTAATCCCAATGAGATACTCTCCACCATTGCTGAAACTACTGGCTGCAGCTCCCAGGTTCACAATGAAAAGCAGTCCTGAAAGGGACAATGCCAGCGCCACCAGCCCCTTACGGGTTATGGGTTCTTTCACGGTCATCGGAGAGAGCAGGGTAACGTACATAGGCGCCGTATAGAGCAGGAGTATCGCAACAGAAAAACTGGTGTACCTGATGCATATGAAATATGTGAGCAAAGTGGCGGTATTGATAAGACCAAGTAACAGCAGGTACTTCTTTTTCCTGCGCGGCACTATCATGGAGAGTTTCCCTGCAGCAACAATAAACACCATGAGGGTAATTACGCCGAAGACTGCTTGTAGAAGATGAGCCAAAGGGTGGGAACAGCTTCAAGCCGATCAACAAATAGCCCCAGCATCCCGAATATCACCGAGCCGGATATCAGCTCGAGGTAAGCTTTTTGGGCGCCGTGCTCATGTGGCGCAGAATGGCGGATACGGGTAAATATGTTTGGAATGGCCAGCATGAGGCAGCCCTCATCTCAGGTCAGCAGATAGAACGTGGATGGCAGGGCTTCCATCCAGCCAATGTCCTCCATGGCCCTCACATCCCTCTGCCTTACCTGCACCCTGTAACTGCAGGAGTCACTGCCATTGGAGATAAGCTCGAATCCTTCTATCCCTATGGAGTAGACCTCACTGAAATATGCAACAACTACCTCTTCCTCACTGGGCTCGGCAGGGAACCGGACACTGTCACTCTCATACCAGTCCATCCACGGGACCTCGTCACACGGCATTGAGGATTCCATTATTACCATATCTGATAACATTCTTTGGTACATCTCGTCCCATATCCCGTCCATGACAGCAGATGTGACCTCCGCCCCTGCCACTCTTACAACTATAGTATGGGGGGTGATCACTTGGGCAAGCCCTTGACCGGACCTGTTGCCATAGCCCGCGTGGCTGCTCACGAACTCATATTTGATCTCATGCTGCTCAGGAAATGAATCCGGCACTAGATGACCCGCAAGGGTCAGGTTGGAGCCGTCATAAGCATACGTAGGAGCGTTGATTATCCACTCCCCGGCTATGGCGCGGGCATCTTCCGGCTCAGTAGACATGGCATGTACCCTCAGTTCTGCCAGTGCCTGGTCTATCTCCCGCAGTTCCCGGGGCATGTAAGCCTCATAGTATGGGTCCACCCTGACGGTCTTATTAAGGCCGTCCTGAATCAGGCTTATCTCAACAACACCCACATCCGTGACTATGGGCTCTCCCTCCTCAGGCCCATAGCTGTCCTCCATGGAAAGAAAACCATTTTCCTTTAAAAGGTCCAGCAGATCGCTGCGTACACTTTCATTTACAGGCCGGACATACCTGGCTGTAAGCTCCCTGTCCGCCCCGTAATAGCTGAGATCTACAGCAGTCTCATTCAC